>JAOUKW010000602.1 GCA_029882335.1 Candidatus Heimdallarchaeota archaeon
TATTCCCATCCTTTGTTTAATCAACCAGAGCAATCAGATCAACTACGTTATAATGTTGTTTCCATTAATAGAACCAGTCCTCTTCTAGCAACCAATTTCGTTTCCATGATGAAAAATAAAATCAATATAGAAAATGGGTTCCTACATCTACGTGATGATACTCCTTTACCCTATACTACCGAATTTACATCTGATTACTTCACAGGTAGCGTAATACTGAATCTCAATAGGGTTGGTATCTTTAAAAATTATGGAGACACGTATGAAATTGATCCGGATATTGCTTCTTATCATTTGAAAAATAAAGCATTAGAAATCGTACAAGATGATCCAGATATGCAGGTTTATCAACTTATAAATAGAGAAAATCGATTGAAGGAAACAGTAAAAACTTATTTTGATAGTTTGCTGAATCTAAATGGAGGTGCAAAACAATCGCAATTCGCTGTAGATCTCACACCTAGAATAATAATCACTGTTGGTCAAAAAGGTGCAGACAATCCATTTAGATCAATTTTATCTTCAAAAAATGGAATTATCTTTATAGACACGGATAAATTAACATCTATAATATTAGAACGTGGTCATACTTTTTCAAGTGATGTGTATATCGGTTATCGAAAAGGAACCTTTACATCGATTATGGAAAAGATATTATACAATTGCGATGGAAAAGAAATTTTTCCAACTCGAAGTCCAGATAAATCAGTAAAAATCCATGTAGTAAGTCCTGGAGAGATTAAGGATAGACTTCTTAATTTAATCGAAAAGGGGGGTAATTAGTCTGAATTTACCGAATTATAACTTTGTTGATGAGGATATTTTTGAATCTCAATTAAAAGAAAGATTGAATAGTATTAAAATCGAGGATACCAATATTCAAATATTACCCACCGGAAATCCATTCATTGATTCCAGCATCATTGCAGTTTCAATAATTAAAAACATAAATTCCATTAATATTACAATAAAAGACCTATATGAAGCAATAAAATCATATGATACAGATAGTAGATTTGGTTATGCATTTACAAAAAGAAATTATCGAACAAAAGGATTATACATGGTTTATTTTAATAATCCACTGATGCAAAACGCATTAAACAAGAAGAAATCCAAAGATAAACCCTGGTTGGTGGCTGAGGGAGATGATCAACCTTCACCAATCCAACAACGACTATACCGAACATTTTTAGTTGAATTTTTTGTTGATTTTGTAAGTACATATGCAATCAGCAATGAAAGTATCCATGCTTGTGTTGCTTGTGGTCAAGGTACAACTTTAGATTTTAACTATCTAGAAAATGAATTGAATAATTTATTGCCTGGAAATGAAGATAAAGAAAGTAGAAAATTCGGTTCAGGACCCACGAGAGGTTGGTTCCCTCTAATTGGTAGTATTGGGAGTGAGGCTCAATCTTTACCTGCGTTTACAGAACCTCATTTTATCTGCTCTAAATGTATAATATTGGTTACATTTCTACCTCAAATAACAGATATTTATCAAGGAAAATTAGCATTATATCAATCGAATAATTCAGAAATAACCAGAGCATTTATAGAAAATAACTTGAATGAATTTACTTCAAGTAATGATTTAACAAGATCAGGGACTAAATTGGAAATTGTGGGGAAAAATGAAGGTAATGAACGGCATATAATTGGTTTATTAGAGACAGTTACTAAATTTTATGACGAGGATAAGAATAATAATTTAACAATTTGGTTTTTTAGCAACTCTGGTACCTCTGCTGACTGTGATTTTATTGAATTTCCCGATCCAATATTAAAATTACTCAGAGAAATTTATTTAGATACTGGAATTAAAAAT
>JAOUKW010000006.1 GCA_029882335.1 Candidatus Heimdallarchaeota archaeon
CATAGAAGCATTACGTGGTGCTGCACTGGTACGAGAGCTTCATGTTTATGGTTCATCATTACCACTTTCAGACAATTTCAAGGAAAACAGTTATCAACATCAAGGATTTGGTAATAAATTGTTGATTTGGGCAGAGCAACTCGCAAGAGATGAAGGTTATGATAAAATTGCGATTATTTCCGGTGTTGGCGTTAGAGAATACTATCGAAAATTTGACTACAAATTGCAAGATGTATATATGATTAAATCATTAAGTGAGAGTCAATGACAGCAAACAAAGACGAAAATCAATTACTTCAAAGTTTTGATGGTGGGATCATCAGAAAAAACATATCAGACAATGTAATATCAATTAGAAAATCATTTAAATTACTCCCAGATCAATTGACTAAATCGGTGCTAGAAATTTCGAGAGAATTACAGACATTTTGGGATCAAGAAGAAAAAGAAGTAAAAAAAGAATTAAAGAGAGAAAGTGCATTAGCGAAATTAAATAGGTGGAAAGAGAAAAGCAAAAAATATCGACAAATTGGATTAATTAAACTTACAGATTTATGGTATCGCGAACTATGGAAAATACGCTCAGACATTAGTTTGATTACAGCAATCTATCAATATTTAGAAGTTGATCGAATTCCTACATCTCAAAAAGATTGGAAAACGGATTTTATTGATGAGCTCAACGGACTTGTTCTCCGAATGAAAGGTCCAAGAAAACCAAATAAATCCACAATTACTACAAAGGACATTAAATATTCAGTAAAATCAGCATTTATAGAAATGATGGAGCCTTTGTTGATGTGGGCAGAGGTTACTAAAATAATCGTTGATAATCTGACCGCTCCAAAAAATAAAATGTCATATGAAGTTAGAATAAAAAGATACAGAGAATGTGTTAAGGCAAGAGAATATACAACAGTTCTTTGTCAATCTCTTGCACCAAGACAAGAGGGAATTAAACTTCTGGGAGAAGACACAATTTATAATATAGATAATGACTGATTCAAATTACAAAGATGAAAGTAATTTTAACTCATAAGAGTAAAATTGTTTATAGAATGGAACTGATCACATTAAAGAATTTATCAGAATTAACTCCTATACAATGCCCAAGTAGGGGAAATGTAAATTTCCCTTGTGTAATTTGTAAGGAATGTGAAATAGGTAATGTCGAAATAACTTTTGGTGACCATTACCTTGTTGAAAATACAGTTAATTCCATATTGATCCATATTAACATGGATATTCAACCAGATCCACTGGAAAAAGTCGCACTAAATCTAGTGAAAAATGACTTTTCTAAAAAAATTCCAGCCATACAAAGAGGAGATTGGGAAGAAGGAGATATTGCAATTATGATAACCAACGATATGATTGCCGATAGTGGTATGATCCAAAACTTAGTCAAGTTTATTCATGATTTTCCAAAGCAATGGCGTCAAATATCCATTGACGCTAAGAGACAAATGAATAAATGGAGTGCAACACAAGTTAATCAATTAAGTCATAGATATTTTAGAGGAGTCTAATCTAAGACATCTAATCTCATACCAGATGCTTCACTGGGCCATTGTTTGTCCTCTACCTCAGCTCGGCAAATAAGACATAAGTACTTCACTCTTTCTGCTTGTTGATCTTGATCATAAACAAATTCCTGAATTAATCCTCTATCACATAATATATCATTTTTACACATTGGGCAATATTGATAATATCTTGGTTCAATCTTTGGTTTCCAAAGGTAAATACTACATTGGGAACATACTTGACGTGAATCACATCTTAAATGGCGAGCTATTATAGTCATGATTACTATTCTCTCTATTCTCATAATAGCTTTTATATTCTCTGTAAAAATTAAAAATAAATTCTTAAAAATACCATGATTTACACCCAGATAACTATTTCATTTTATAATTTGAATTTATTTTATTTTTCTTGAATTAAATTATCAGGTTTAATTACTTAATCTTGTCTGCCTTCAAGCCAATTTCTATATTTAATTCGTTTTTTACGTTTATCTTCTCTTGCTTTTTCAGGATCGGATAATTCTAGATTTTTTAACTCTTGCTGTGCTCTTTCATTGGCCTTTTCAACCTCCCAAGGTTTAAATGATAGACCGCATCGAGTACATGTATAAAAGGCACCATGTTTCTTCATGACACCACTACAATCTGGGCATTTCATAGTATGTTTCCTAAATTTTTATAGACTCCCAAAGTACAAAAGTACTCCGATTATATTCTTAAAAAATCAATCTTATTCATCACGGACATTATATTTCTGTATATCAGAAGTTTATTAGCTAATATAATATTCAAAAATCAACATTCACTAGATTATTAATCGATATATTAATTAAACATCGCGTTAAACTATAATTAGTCGCGATTAATAATAATACATCTAGACTATCATAATGAATGGTGATTGTATGTCTAAATCAACAAAAACAAGTAAATTTGGTGCATCTAAAAGAGAAAATCATAACAGTGATTATTTTTATTCCTCTCAAATGTATTCAGAAATCATTCCATCCAGCACTTTGACTTCAGATGGCATCATAAATCCCTTACCCTCTGATATCAGAAATAGAATAATACTTGGGGACAGTAGAGACCTATCTATTATCCCAGATCGTTCAATTCATCTCGTGATTACATCACCCCCATATAATTCACGAAAAGAATATGATGAAGATTTATCCTTTACTGAATATTTATCACTTATAGAGGATGTTGCTACAGAGGTATTTCCAAAATTAGTTGATGGTGGAAGATTTGCATTAAATATAGCAAATCTAGGTAGAAAACCATATATTCCAGTATCAGACTATATTTCACAAATTATGACTAAGATTGGATACATGCAACGAGGTGAAATAATTTGGAATAAAGGAGCTAGTGCAGGTTCATCAACAGCATGGGGTTCTTGGAAATCAGCTTCAAATCCCTGTCTAAGAGATGTACATGAATACATCTTAATTTTCTCCAAAGGTACAATGAAAAGGAATAAGAAAGAAAAACAATCGACAATATCAAGAGATGAATTTATTGAATATACAAAATCAATTTGGGACTTTTCTACCGTTTCTGCAAGAAAAATAGGTCATCCAGCACCATTTCCAGTAGAATTACCTTATCGATGTATACAATTATATACCTTTGAGGGAGATGTCATTTTAGATCCCTTCATGGGTGCGGGAACAACTGCAATTGCTGCTTTAAAGACGAACCGATCTTTTATTGGTCTTGACATTAGTGAAGAGTACGTTAATTTGGCAAATACAAGAATACAAGAATATCTCAAGAAACATCAAAATATATCAAAGAGTTGATGGTGGTATTAAATTTGAATGAATAAAAAAAAAGACGAATTTGGTGATTTTCAAACACCACAATCCCTCACAGATGCAATCTGTCAACATTTTTCTCTTAAAATATTTCCAAAAACAATTATTGAACCAACATGTGGAATTGGAAATTTCGTTTTATCAGGGCTAAAATATTTTCAAACATTAAATAAAATCATGGCATATGATATTAATGAAAATTATATACAAAAGACAGTCACTAGAGTAAAGAAATTAGTCATTGGAAAAGAAAATTGTAAAATCAATATACAACCTGCAAATTTTTATCAATTGGATTGGTCTAAAATATTGATCCAAGCAGAAGAACCAATCTTATTAATCGGGAATCTACCATGGATTACAAATTCAGAATTATCTCAATTTCAAGGTTTGAATCTACCTGAAAAAGCAAATTTTGAGAAAGAATTAGGCATACACGCAATAATGGGAAATAGCAATTTTGACATATCAGAATGGATGATATCTACAATTCTTGATTCTATCAATCAAAAAAAGACATTTCTTATCTTTATTTGTAAAACTAATGTAGCAAGAAAGATATTACGTAAAATATGGACTGAAAATAAAATTAATGTTGTTGCAAATATTTACAAAATTAACGCACGCAAGTTATTTTCAATTGCAGTTGATGCTTGTATTTTTGAATTAAGTATTAGCAACCAATTGGAAAACAAGTCTTGTAACGTATATAATAATCTAGGAAATGATGTAATTGAAAAATGGGGATTACACTTCAATAAAATTATTAGAAATATTGATCTGTTTCTGCAGTCATACACATATTATTCTAGAAAAAATCAAGAAATAAAGTGGAGATCTGGTGTAAAGCATAATTGTAGGAAGATATTGGAATTATATAAAAAAAATGGACAGTTATATAATTTATTAGGTGAAAAGGTAGATATTGAAGATACCTATTTATTCCCATACATGAAAAGTTCTTGTTTGCAGAAAGAAGATGTTATTCCTCGAAAATGGATAATTATTACACAAAAATCACCATCAGATAACACTGAACATATTAGCAATGTTGCTCCTAAAACATGGGATTATCTTATAAAACACGAAGAATATTTTACAAATAGAAAAAGTAGAGTATTTAAAAAAACGAAATTCTCAATATTTGGTGTAGGAGATTACACATTTAAATCGTGGAAGATAGCAATTTCATCGATGTATAAACAAATCAAATTCGTTAAATTAGGTGTATATGAAGATAAACCGATTGTACTGGATGACACTTGCTACTTTCTAAGTTTTCAAGATGAACAACAAGCAGATAACATGTTAAAACATTTAAATAGCTCAGAAATCCATTCACTACTTGATGCTATGACTTTTTGGGATGATAAAAGACCAATTAAGATTAATACATTAAAGCATCTTAAATTATCTGGTTAATCAAGCCAATATGTTGGCCAATTTGTTAATTTCGAAAAAGTAATTTCAATTGTAATTTTATTTATTTGATATATCTATACACGTATTTTGAAACTCATTGCTTCACTACAAGCGTCAATACAATTTCCACAATTTATACAAAGTGAATTGCTAATACCTTCTGGGTCTTCATCTAAGATTGGTACACCCATAGGACATGCATCTTCACATTTTTGGCATCCATCACTACATTTCAATGGATTACGCTTAATAGTCAACAAAGAATTGGGGGATACATAACCCAAGAGAGCTCCTGTTGGACAAACAAATCTACAATAAAAACGAGGTACTTTAAAAGAAGCAAAGGATATTAAAATTAAAACCAAACTCTTCCAAAAGAATAATGGTCCAAGTTGATCCAGTGTATCTAACAGTGAAATTTCACCAGGTAGATAATCCCAGAAGAATACATAGAACCAAGTAACCATTATTGTTCCTGCTGGATCAATAACACCATAGGGAATAGTAGTCCAAAGTCCATCAACCACATCAGGTCTCTGAGTTCCAATCCATGCGGTGAATAATAGGGACGACCACATGAAAATCTTTCCAATATCTTGTAATCCTAGATTTGTTGGTTTATCTAACTTGGCTTTCTTCAAAGGAAAGAAAGAGAGAATGTCCTGCCACAAACCAATACTACATATCCAACCACAAGCAAATCTACCTGTTAATGATGCAGTAATAAAGAAGACACCTAATGCAAGAAAAGGAAACTGACCCTTAGATAGAATGTATTGCATTGCATCAAACCCACCCCAAACGGTTGCAAAAGGAGAACCCGCAGGTAGGGATACCGGTGCTGGAAATGGTATTTTAGATAGTCCAATAATTACTCCATTCAATAAGAAGAAAAATGTTAACTGGCTGACTAATCGTATTAATCGAATTCGTTTATTTAATATTGTATTCGAAAACTTATCTTTCAATGTTAATTCTTTATTTCTTGTACTCATAATCAATCACTCATTTACCAGGGAGTTGGAATTCCTTCCTCAGCTGAACCAAGCCATGGCAGCATGAAAACATACCACTCATCAAAACTCGCATTTAAAACGTTCTTTATGATATCCAATTCATCTAGAGTGTTTCCAATGATTAGAAATAATACACCAATTATAAGAAATGAAATATACTTTACTCTATTCTCCAATTTCATGATGATACTCTCTACATCCTCAAAGAATATTAGATAGTTATAGACTTACTGATAGGTATTGATCATTTCGTCAAATTCTTGAGAGTGTTAAAACCAATCACTCAGTGAAGATTGTTCTTGGTTTTCTGCAATGATTCTTTCTGTTTTTTTAAGGAGATTTGTATACCGATTAGGGTCAAACATTCTTTCATTTACTAAGAAATCATGAATTTGATCTGTACTGAATTTTCGATCAAAATTCACAGATAAGTTTTGTTTTACCTTTGGATACATGAAAATATCTCTGATCTCTTCGTATGGAATATTTGCCTGTTTAACTCTCAAATCATTTTTTACTATTTCATCGAAAGAGCCATATTTTTTGATTAATTTATATGCTGTTTTTGGCCCTATTTTTTCAATCCCATCAGGATTAAAATCAGAGCCCATGAGAATACCTAAATCAATAAGTTGAGCATGAGATAATTCGAGATCACGAAGAAAACTATCTCGATCAATTAATTCAGGTTTTATGTCAATGATTTTTCCACCTGCAGTATTTCTTTTTCCGGTAATAGTTAAATTTCTTAACATTCTAGGACTATTAAATAATATTGCATCATAATCCTGAGAACCTGTTGCCCAAACTACACCTTCTTGTGTTAACTGTGCAGCTTGTGCCTCTCCTTCACCAGGTGCTTGTACTACAGGAATCCCCATTAATGATAATAATCGTTTTGCATCATCAAGAATTTCTGGAGTAAGTTTGTTTACTCTTTGGGCAAATTTCTTTGCTTTCACTAAATCACCTTCTTCTATCGCCTTGTTATATTCTTCTTCAGCAACATCCCTTTGTTCCCTTCTTCTTTGTTTTTCCAATGATTTCAATGGATGACTTTCTCCATCAAATACATAGACAGGTTGCACTCCATGTTGTAATAAATTACAATTTCGAGTGAGAATACCAACTAGATGAGATGTAACTCTCCCTTCTTCATCAGAGAGAGAATTACCCATGGAATCGCGTATTGAAGATAAAAATTGAAAAAGTTGATTAAAAGCGTCAAATGCAATAATCCGGGTTTTTAACTCCACTAACTCAATAGACTGCCGTACATTTACAGAATTTATCAGATCACCAAGACCTTTGACACCCATAAACTGATACCCACACTTATAGCTAAAGTTATTTTTGTTTTTTTCCTGAAAAAAATCAGTTTTCACTTCCAATTAATGGTACAAACCTAACTTGCATCAATAATTCTTGCTGTAACTCATTATTTTCATCAAGATAAACTTTACAAAGCCATTCATTATAATTTACCAATAATGGAATGATCATCCATCCGTCCGGTTTCAATTGTTTAATTAATGGTTCGGGAATTTTTTTTCCAGTTGCAGTAACTAAAATCCTATCAAATTTTTTACCCGGTATTCCCAAGGTACCATCTCCATGAATTATCTCCACATTTTGGATTCCACACACTTTCAAATTATTCCGTGAATATTCTACCAATGGTTTATGTCTCTCAATTGAAATAACTATATCGGGTTCTACAGATTTTGCCAATAATGCAGCACCATATCCAGAACCGGTTCCAATTTCCAACACGTTTATACCCGGTTGAGGATCACAAAGCTCTACAGAAAGCATTATCCCATACATGTGAATTGCAGAAATTGTTTGGTTCATTGGAATAGCCAACGGTGTATCCTTATATGCATATTTTTTATCCTGTTCCTGAACAAATAACTCCCTGGGTATTAAACGAAAAGCATTGAGAACATGTGCATTTAAATGAAGATTCATTTTCTTTAAACGAGAAACCAAACTTTGTACATAGTTTGATGGAGTGGTGGCAGAATTTTTAATTATAATCTCCGAATAAATTCCGCATTATGAGTATTTAAACATTCGTACTTTTGTATTATTAACAATTTTTAATGAGATTAAGGAAATAGTGATAACAATTGAAATCAATATTATTAGGAGGAGATTATGTGCCACTTTCCAGAGGTATCAGAATTGATAAGTTCCATGCATATGAGGTCATTAAAATTTTGAATCAATATAATATTATAGATCGAAATTACAAAATACACAATATTGATGATTATGTGATAATACCTCTCATTGCAGAAGCAATTATAGATCAATTTCCACAGCTTGACTTTCTTGATGATGAGTTTAACTTTGAGGAATACAGTAAAAAACCGGATTCCATTAAAGCGATCTTAAAAGATAAAATACCAGAAGATGAACTCAATAAGTTGACTTTACCTACATCATTTGATCAAATAGGTAACCTTGTAGTAATTGATCTGAAGGAACACCTATACCCGTATAAACAGATAATAGGGGCAGCAATTATGGAACTACAACCATCAACAACATCCGTCTTTGGTAAAACAGCCAAAGTTGGTGGTCCATTTAGAATAAGGCAATTAGAGTTGATTTCGGGGCAAAATAACTCCACCACAATTCATCGAGAATATGGACTAAAAATTTATCTAGATATACGCAAAGTCTATTTTTCACCAAGATTATCCACAGAACATAAGAGAATTTGTAAATTAGTAAAAGAAAACTCGCTGATACTGGATATGTTTGCAGGAGCAGGTTCCTTTGCCTTACATATTACAAATCAAAAAATCACATCTGTTATAAGTATTGATATTAACCCATTTGCAAAAGTATGCTTCGAAGAATCGCAGAGATTAAATGTATTACAAGGATATAATGAATTTATTGTTGCAGATGCTCGAGACCAAATTTACAAATTCCTACAAAATGGACAAAAATTTAATTACATTATAATGAACCACCCTAGTGGAGCTATTGATTATCTTGTTGACGCATATAAATTACTCGAGGAGAGAGGTACCTTATTTTTATACTACTTTGCAAATGAAGAAAATATGCTTGACAATTGTAATCAATTGATATCAGACAGAATAGAGGGTTCTATTACAAAGATACATAAGGTTCGCAGATATTCCCCTGAACAATTTCACATTTGTATAGAGATTACTAAATAAATCAAGCTCAGATCAGATCGCCCGTCATTAATCATCAAATTACTTCTCTTTAGACTTTGTTTTCGTCATTTCTGAGCAATATCTAATCTTCAACAATCTATTTAATTCTTGATCTTTGTCTGAGAGTTTTTGATTAAAATAAAGTAAATTCTGAAATAATAAGTAATCCAATATCACATTCAACGATTTATTTAAAGAGCTTAATAAAATCGATTAAATTATGAATGAAAGGATCAAAATCATCTATAATCCAACTGCAGCAGGTGGAAAATCAGGAAAGATAAAAAAAAAGGTAGTAAAATTGCTTGACGAAAAAGAAATTAACTATCAAATAATAGAAACAAATTCTCCTGCTCAGGCAATTCAATTAGCGGAAACTGCCAAAGAAGAAGGCTTTACAATGGTATGCGCACTCGGTGGAGATGGTACTGTTCATGAAGTGGCAAATGGATCCATACGTGGTAATATTCCATTTTCTGTAATTCCAGCAGGATCAGGTAACGATTTTGCTATGGGTATAGGATTGAAAACATGGAAAGATGGAATAAACACACTTCTAAATGGTAAAAAAACAAAAATATCGATCATCAAGGCGGGAGATAGATTTTGTATCAATGTTTTTGATTCTGGAGCTGGTGCTGCTATAGCCAAACGAGCTTACACGTCAATGAAGTGGTTAAAAGGTCAACTAAAATATACCATACTAACTATTCGAGAATTAATTTTTTCACATAAGCCATATCACATTCGTCTAGTAATTGATGGAATAGAAACAGAATACCATATGAATATACTGGCAGTTGGATTTGGTCAGACATTTGGTTCAGGGATGAGAATTTTACCAAATGCAAGATTCAATCATGATTCATTTCAAATTGCAGTTATTCATTCAGCAGGAAAGTTTAAATTACTAAATATTCTACCTAAAGTCATAAAAGGAAAGCATACAACAATTACAAATCATGTAGAGATAAAAACAGGAAAAAAAGTAATTATGGAACCACTTGATGGTCGAAAAATACTAGGTGAAGCAGAGGGTGAGGTGTATCATGAAGGTGCTATTGAGCTTGAAGTCATCCATGAAGGATTAGAATTAGTTATTCCAAACGATTGGGATCTAGAAAATACAAGTTATTTTAATCGCTAATTCCATGCTAGGAAACTCTTTCCTCTCATTTTTGGTTCAATATTGTTTTTAATTTTTGATGCAATGTCATCCAAAGAAGTCGGAAGAATTATTTGATAATCAGTGACCTTAATTGACTGGATAGTAAATCCGATAGTAAATCGTTGCCCATAACCTTCAGATCTCATTTTATTATCAACACCGGGATAATTAAAAATTGCATGGATATTATCACCATCTAATTGAAAATCAAAGAAAACAGCATTACATTGACCATTAGAATCAAGTACAGGCATTTTGAACAATTCAGATAGTGTAATGGTCTTGAAGGGATATTTCCCATGAGATGTTCTTTCCAAATCACTTAATTTACTCTTAATAATTACAAATTCATCATCCAGCTTCAATAAATCATTTATTGGAACTAGTTCATCTATATCTTCTCTTTTTCCCATTTCTTCCATTAATTCCTCAAAAAAACCAGCACCTAGTACAAAATACATCGGAACCAAAGTATCAGGATCTAAAGCTATATCTTCTAGAGAACCAATTTCTACTTCATCTGAATCTAAAAAGGTATATCGTTTCAATATAGAAAATCTAATTTTTCCTAATACCAACTCAATTCTTCCCTTTCTTTTAATAGTGAATAATAACATTTTATGTTTTCTATTGAGTTATGACCTGCAATGATTAGATTTCATCTAGAATTAATCATTGTTTGATTACAGTGATTTCAAATAATTAGACCTAAAATACGATAAGTTTTGGTACGACAAAAATAGTAATATTAAATTATTATCTTAATATAAATTCATATACATATTAAAATAGATTCACGAAAAAAATCAATTTACGACGGTGGAATCACCATCTTGTTCATATGTTTTTGTAACTGTACTTGGATTACCAAGCGGATCAAAGGCTTCGTAATTACCATCAAAAATCCTATCGCTAATTATCATACCATCAGATATCGTTAACACTCTCATTCCTTCTCTTAACATACCAACATCATGCGTAACCATAATAATAGTAGGTTTCCAATCAAGTTCATTAAATGAATCCATTCCTCGATTCAATGCCCATAACATATCAATGATTTCTTTTCCTTTTGTACTATCTAGATCTCCAGTTGGTTCATCAGCGATAATAAGTGAGGCTTTATTAGCAAACGCCCTTGCAATACCTACTCTTTGTCTTTCACCACCAGATAATTCATTTGGATAATGAGCAGCTCTCTCACGCAATCCAACCATAGTTAGTACCTTTAAAGCCCATTCTCTCCTTTCAGATCGTTTTTGTCCTGCAATTAGAAGCGGTAATTCCACATTATCCAGTGCAGTCATTGCATCCATCAAGTGAAAATGCTGAAATACAATTCCTACTTCAGTTCGTCGCATAATTGCTAACTCATCCTCACTTAAATTTCCGAGATCTTTTTCTTTGTAAAGGATATGTCCTTTTGTTGGTTGTTCTAATCCACCTAATAAAGATAGTAATGTAGACTTACCGGACCCAGATTTACCGAGAATCGCTAAAAATTCCCCTTGATCTACATGAAGTGTTATTCCTCTAATCGCGTTAACACGAGTGTCTCCAATACCATATTCTTTTTCAACTGCTTTTAATTCTATCATGATGCTCACCAAATAATAATCATGAGATGTAGAGTACTATAATTCATGTTCCACACCTTCAATATAAACCCTTCCTGATTCCGTATCTTCAATAAACCGAATATATCGACCAAAATGATATTTTTGACGTAAGTGAGAAGGAATTCTTACTTTTCCAAATTGATCAACAACTGCAACTTCTTCTCTCTCTGCTGTCCTCCAATCAGTCGAATCTAATTTAGATCTTGAACGACGTAATCCTGCAATAGAACCATCTAGAATATTGTAAGATTGATGAGTTAATCGTTCAAATCTATTATCATGAGTTACTACTACTATTGTTAAACCAAGGTCGGCATTTAATTGCTTCAGATAATCAATTATCTCCATAGTTGTCTCTGAATCTAGCTCACCCGTGGGTTCATCTGCTAGTAAGACCTTAGGTTTGTTAGCCAAAGCAACAGATAATGATGCCCTTTGAGCCTCACCACCAGATAATTGTCCGAGTTTATGATTCATCCGATTACCAAGACCTACGGATTTTAAGAGTTCCTTCGCTCGGGTTATTCTTTCTTGACGAGGATAACCAGAAACCTCCATAGAAAAGGTGATATTTTCAAGCGCGGTTAAATTAGGTAGAAGATTTCTTTCTGGTAATTGCCAGAGAAATCCAACAACATTTCGACGATAAGTATCCAATCCATGGTCATCTAAATCATTCAATAACATATTATCAACAGTTACTGAACCAGTAGATGGAAAAGTCATTCCACCTAGGATATTAAGCAAAGTAGATTTACCTGCACCAGATGGACCGATAATTGCAGTTATAGAACCTTGTGAAATTGTAAGATCAATCCCTCGTAATGCTTGAAATTTTATATTACTTGCTGGATCTTTATAATTCTTTGTGACTTGATTTAAGTGTATAAAATCACTCTCTAAAAATTCTGAATCTTTCATCCCATATTGAATAGTAAATCACCTTTTTTTTAATGTAAACAAACACCAATAAATACCCATTTAAATTATAATTTAAAAATTCATAATTTCTAAATATTAAATTCTAATCCCCACGTAAGATACTACCAGTTTGTCGATTAGCAAGCCTTTTTGATGGAAGACCTGAACCTACAATTGAAAATATAATTAATATACCAATAAATCCAAACATTAATGCCCAATTTATTATTAATTTAAAAGGTGGTATTTGGTAGCTAAATCCAATATTATTCAAAATATAAAATAACATGTGTGAAGAGAAAAGACCAGCAAATAATCCCATAAATACCGCAGAAAATAGCAATATCAGCGATTCTAATAGAAGCATCTGGAATATCTGATTACTAATAAGACCTAATGCCCGATATACACCAATTTCCCTTTTTCTCTCGGAAATTGTAATAAATGAAAAATAGGTTATTGCAATAATACAAATTAATACGGTGATTATTAATAAATTTTGCATTGAAGCCAAAATCATCTTAGAAAATGGATCGTCCAAACTCTGTGATACTTGTTCATCAACAGAGGTGATCCAAGGTTGATATAAGGAGGAATTGAATTTAGAGATTAATTCTTCTTTGACCATTGTCGCATTCACACCTTCTTCCAATTTGAGATATACACTTTCAGTTATTGTAAAATCAGATTCCCCATCTACATTAGAATACATTTGAAATAAAGACCCTGCAGTATCAATGGAGGTCAATATCCCTACTGAACCATAATAATAATTATCATCTTCAAATTCATGAGGAATCATTGTTACTAAATTAGGAAAATATTTGAATGATTCTTCTACACTCAAGCTAATTCTATAACTATAACCGTTTGATAATATTAAATAATCATCTATGTTATTTAACCTTATAATATCACTTTGCATAGCAATAGTTCGGTCACCTTTCACAGATTCTACTATCGTTTCTAATGACGATTCAGCATAATCATCATTCCAAAACGCAGTTTCGACAAAACTATCAGGATCGATTCCTAAAATTATAGTCTCAGTATCAGAAATATCATTGCTATACTGCCATGGATTAATAACACCTCTTACTACCATACTATAAGATACAATACCCTCGGTTTCTTCTATAAATTGGGATAAGTGGGGATCACTCTGATTAATTCCATTTAATACCATATCAGCACCAATGTCATAATACTGCTTTTCCTCTGTATAACTCATAAACGTATCTGGAATTACAATTCCGATAGTGGAGCACATCAAACCAAACATCATGAGAGTTACAAGTTTTGATGATGAAAATCGATTCTTACCCATATTCTTAGTTGATAATGCAATAATTCCACCTTCCTTATTCCATATATAATCCGATGCAATCCCAATTGCATTCGAAAAATACCTCGAAACAACTAATGGAGCAAAGAGAATGAAAATAAACAACATGTAGATACCGATCACCTGAAGGACAATATCAAAAATTTCATTCACCTCTACAGGGATTATTCTAATATAAATTAGATAAACAAGACTTGTACCAAATCCAATCAAATCCAAATAATATCTTTGCCAAAATGGAGGTCTCTTCTCAATAAAAACCTCTGCAGAATCAACACTTGTCTTTGATAGAGCACGAATTGATGCTATATTTAGATTAAATGCCAAAATCATAGACATGAAAGGTAATTTCCAGTAAAAATCCGTGGGAATAACTAACGGAATCGGAGAGGCGTCGAATTCAAGCAAGCCACTTGATTTTAAACTTAGTATCGTCCAAGGTATACTCATAATCAAACCGGTTATTAAGGCCAAGATTGAACCAAATATAACCTCGGATATCATGGTAATTGTAGCTTGTTCTGTTGAAATACCTCTAATTTTCATTATGGCAACTAACCGAGATTTTCTACTCTCAACTAAGCTTAATGAAAAATATACCAAATACATAGATATTATCAATAATGGTCCAGATACTAATAACATGGTTAATTTTAAACCCACAACATAGAATTCATAATTCATAATATTACTCAATAATGGGCTGTACACACCTAGGTAATTCCCTTCTTGAACATCTTGTTGATACAAATCCCTTTCAGCATCTAATACTAAACGCCTCAATCTTTTTTTATATTCATCCAAATTAATTGTATGTAAATCAGGGATCTCTGCTATTATGAATAATCTAAATGAGGAAGAACCATCATTATATCCACCTCGAGAATCAATTACTTCGGAGTATTCATTCAATATATGCTCTAAATGAGTCCTATTAGTTATATACATATTTTCTCCAATATAAATCCCAAAAGGGTTGTTCCATAATTCATTTTCATTAAAATATATGTCATCTTGTTGTGTAGTTTTCCATATTCTATCGACAGGTATGGAAAATGAAATATTTTGGGTCATATCATTATTAGGTATGACACCAAGTCCGTTATTATAAATATAATCGGTATCTAAATCACAATCAGGATCAAAAATTGCCAGATTTAGAGATTCGTTAAACACTAAACTCTTATCAAAAGAAGGAAATTGATATAAAAATTGGAAAAAATTGTCATTCCATTCATATAAATTAATTGAAGTAGATTCAGTATATTCATCATCCATTGAATTCAACACTACAGGTATAGAATGACGAAAATTAACAAAAGATTCCAAATATTCGAAATTATGAGAATTCAATAAGTTAATCGCACTATGTTCAAGATCACCAATCATACTATTTAATTCAGCGAATTGTAAATCGATATGTCCTTCATAAGTTAAAATGTAATTATCCTGTGAATCAGCAACCATTTCAGTAAATATCTGTTGATCATATGACCCAGATACCAATACTATCTGTGCTAATATAATGGTTGAAAATATTAAACCCAATATTGCCGCCACAATAAATAATTTGTTGATTTTTAAAAATTTATAGATAATTTTAGTTAAATCTTTTGAATTCAATTCTCTTCGAAACGACGTTGATTGAATGATCTTTTTCAATAACAATATTACTGTAAAAAAACCAAAAAAGCCAATCACGTATAAGAAAAATTTACCATCAAATAATAAAAACATAAGATAGAAATTTATGGTAAGTAAGAAATTCCGGAGAAGCCACGATTTTTGCTTTTCATTCTTATTTATCCTGTGAAATTCGTTCATTATTAATTCCTTTTCCCTATTTGATTTTTCATAAATATATACTCATTTAAATAAAAAAGATTTTTTGAGTAATTAGATTCAATTTTAGTTATTCAGCACGTAAGATACTACCAGTCTGCTTATTAGATATTTTATACGCTGGTACTCCAGCAGAAAATATTGATATTAAGATTAAAACACTGGAATAGATAAATACATCCTTCCAAGGAAATACAATGCTAAATGGAGGAACACTTCCAGTATTATTTATGACAAATATAGATAGAAAATTAAAAGAAATAAATATTCCAATTAATGATCCAAAAATAAAGCTCACAAATAACATAACCATTCCCTCCAAAATAAACATGTAAAATACTTGTTTTTGAACCATTCCTACTGCACGATATACACCAATTTCCTTTCTTCTCTCAGATAAAGTAATATATGAATAATAACTCATTGCTAAAAAGCTAATTATAATAGTAATTATCAATAACCCTTGCACTGCATTCAGTAGCACTTCTGTAATTAAATTAGATACAGAATTTTCTAACTTTTCATCCACAGAAGTTATAGAAATATGTGAATAATCACTAAATTCTGCTCTTAATGAGGCTACAACCTTAGTTGAATTGGCATTATTACTTAATTTAGCATACACACCTACAGTATGGGTTGAAATGGATGAGAAATATTCAAATAATGCATGAGAAGTGGGTAAGTTTGTTAAAAGATAACGTTCAAGAATAGATTCAAAATTATTTACAGGTAAGTGATTCACTAAATTAGGAAAATATTTGAATTCATTGGAAATATCAACCAATGATGGTAAACTTCCATTGAGACTCATTTGTTCCCCTATCTCATAACCCTCAATTTCTAGGATATCACTTTGAATTGCCACAGAAGATACCTCATTTATACTTGCAAGTATCTCACTCAATGAATTTTTTGCATACGAAGCTTTCCAAAAAGCAGCATCAGCAAAAGTAGAAGGATCTACGCCGAGTATAATAAATTTTTTATCATCAAATTGTATACTTATCTTATGTATCTGTGAATATGATTCAACACCATCAACCTTTATTTTATCCCATAGTTCAGAATTGGATGAATCCAATCCACTTATATAGATATCAGCACCAAGATCATACTGAATATTTTCCAAATTATTTCCATTAAATGTTTCTGGAATAATCATGCTTGTAAAAGATAACATCAACCCTAATATCAATAAACTAGCTAAAAGTGAAGATGAATATTTGTTCTTTTTCATATTTCTCATTGCTAAAGAGATAAAACCAGCATAAACCAACCATAGTTTTTCTGATATTAAACCGATCACATCACCAAAATAACGAGAAATTACCAAGGGAGTAAAGAAAATAAAGACAACCAAAAGTGGTACACCCAAAGCAATCATTAACAATTCCTTCATATATGGTATTTCAAATTCATACAGATGAATAAATACCCAAAATCCAGTACCAAGGAAAAAGAATATCAAATCTAAATAATACCTCTGCCAAAAGGGAGGTCGTCTTTCTTCAACTATTTCCCCTTCATCTATATGAATCTTAATTAAACTATTAATTGAATAAAAATTCATATCTAATGATAAGATTAAAGTAATAATTGGGAGTTTCCAATACCAATACCCAGGTATTATTAATTCAGTTGAAGAATTATTTAGTTGTGAGTAGTTGGAAAGTTTTAGTGAAAGTTTCAACCAAGGAATACTAAGAAACATACCTATAATTGTTGAAATAACCGTATTTATCAAAACCTCAGAATACAATACAATATTTAGTTGATCCTTGGAAATACCCCTAATTTTCATAATAGATATTAATTTGTGCTTTCTTTTTTCAATTAATGTCATTGAAAAATACACCAAATATAATGATAAAACAAGAAGTGGAGCAAGAATGAGAGATAATAGGAGATTTGTAGCTAAACTATCTAGTTTATACTGGGAAAGTCGATATTGTAGTGGAGAGTAAGTATTTAGAGGATATTGACCATACTTATACCATAACTCTTGTTCTACTGAAAATTGAAGTTCATATAACTTCTCAATTAATAAATCAGCATCGAGTTCGGATAATGATGGAACATCTATGTGAAGATTGAAAATTCCATACATTGTTGAAATCACTGAAAACATACCAGGATTAGATTGTATTAAATTATGTTCATTAAAAATTGATAAACCCTTATTAGATGCTTGATATATCCTTGGAAATTCTATAAATCCCCAATTATTTTGATTGTAAATAAAATTGTAATCTTCATCAGTAAGGACAATCAATTGAGTAAATTGCAATCTAGTTATAATTGGATCGTATGTCACTGCATTATCAAATTTCACATTACCTACAACTAAATCGATGAAACCATTTACTATACCATATGAAAAATCATTATTTTCAGATAACATCGTATGAGGAATTACCAAAATAATATCTTCAGGGTCAAAATTAAGATAATTTGTACCAGGTAATTTATTTAAAAAATCATTTTCCCTTTCTGTATAAGTATAAGATGAAATAGGATACACCTCTAGCAATATTGAGTCATCTATTTCAGTTATTTCATCTTTAATATAATTAAAATTAAATACATAATCAGAACTAAATTCTTTGTAATCCAAACCAATACGTTGAGCACTAAACATGAATTCATCCTTGATACTTGATTCAATATTTTGCAGATATGAATATGGAGGATTGTTATAACTATCACCAACTTGAAGGAATAATGCTCTATCTTCATCGCCAATGGTTGATTGATAAACTGATTCTCGAATCGAATTAGAAGATAACAACCCTTGAGATATAACAATAATTGCAATTATCAAACCTGTTGTTGTCAATAAAATATATTTTTTGTTGATCTTAAAATTTTTTATTATTAGTTTTAATATGTCATTTTTTGAAGTAGCAGGATTATATATAAATTTCAATAGTGTATTTTTCCCACTAGAAGCCTCTATAATAAAAACAATGGCAAATACAATAATGAAGAACCTAAGTATCCAACTTAGAAATAAACTTTCATACAGTAAATAAAGAAGTAATACATTTATTAAAACTACAAAAAGCCGAAACATCATAGCTGATTTTTTCTTTTTTACTAATCTATCAACATTAACCGTCATAATTGCCTCTTGTTGTAAATGTTATTTATTCTCTTATATACTCATGTAAATTACTATCAATAAAAGTTCGAAATTTATTAAAGAGATAACGTAAAAAAATCAATTATGATCGTTCTAAAATTCATGAATCCTAGCACCATAATTTAATATATCCATTAATCAAATATAATTGGTGTCTAAGGGGCAGACTATTTCTGAGAAAATATTATCTAGACAATCTATTGATGATAGAAGTGTTTATGCTGGAGACAGAGTTGACGTAAAACCAAATACAGTCCTTACAAATGAAATGTTACCAATGGTCTCTATTTCAAAATTTTATCAAACTGGTGCAAAAAAAGTCAATCAAGAACTTGCTAAGAATATGTTAATCATATTAGACCATGGAGGGTTTGGAACTACAGATAAAATGGTGAATTTTCATGAATTAACCCGTAATTTTGCTTCAAATAATGGAATTGCGTTAGATGATGCAGGTTCAGGAATTTCACATGTTGTATTTCACGAAAAAGGTTTTGCACAACCAGGATATCTTATATTAGGCACTGATTCACATACTGTAACCCACGGTGCATTTAATAGTTTTTCAAAGGGCATAGGAGGTTCAGACCTAGTTGAATTAATGGTCAAAGGAACCACATGGTTAGATGTCCCAGAAACAAACCTAGTACGCGTTGATGGAATACTACCACAACATGTGTATAGTAAAGATGTTTTACTTCATGTCAACGGAGAAAAGAAAATGACTTGGTCAACTGACAAAGCTATTGAATGGCAAGGTAGTACCATACATCACTTATCAATGGAGGCTAGATTAACAATGTCTAATATGGCTATTGAACAGGGTGGAGTAGCAGGCATTATGCCTTATGATGATAAAACAAAAGAGTATCTACCTCCTACAAATCGTGATGCATTTCCAGTAGAAGCAGATGAAGATGCAGAATATACAGAGATATTTGAAGTAGACGCAACAACATTAGAACCTGTTGTCGCGGCACCACACTCACCAGATAATGTAAAACCAGTATCTGAATTGGGAGATATCGAATTAGACCAAGTATTTATTGGAAGCTGTACTAATGCTAGGATAGAAGATTTTGATATTATGGCAAAACTCATCAAAGGTAGAAAATTCAAAACTAGAACTATCGTAATACCGGGTTCAGCCAAAGTCGGATTAGAAGCAGCTAAAAAAGGGTATGTAGAGTTATTCATGGAAGCAGGTGCGACTTGGGCATATTCCACATGTGGTGCTTGTTATGGAGGTTCACTAGGCAGAGCAGGACCGGGGATGAAGGTATTATCCACCACAAATAGGAATTTTATTGGCAGGATGGGTGGTGATAAAACAACAGAAGTGTATTTGGGATCACCAGCCACTGCTGTTTCATCGGCGATTATGGGTAAAATCGTTAGTGCAAAGGATTTGGTTTAGAATGGAAGTTAGTAATATCCGAGGAAAGGCAATGAAATTCGGAGATAAGATGAATACAGACATTATTATCCCGTCGCAATATTTAGAGCATTCAGACCCCAATGTTTATTGTAAGTATGTGATGGCAGCAATACGACCTTCAACTTGGGAGGAAATTCAAGAAAGAGGTGATACTGTATTTATAGGTGGAATTGATTTTGGATCAGGTTCCTCAAGAGAACAAGCACCAGATGCGATCAAATTTGCAGGTGTCAAATGTGTTGTTGCAGAGAGCTTTGCAACAATATTTTTCAGAAATTGTGTTAATGTCGGATTACCTTTACTTGAAGTTAAAGGAATTAGTGAAAAGGTAGATGAAGGTGATGAGGTAGTAGTAGACCTTCATCAAGGCGTTATCATCAATCAAACAAGAAATATTACCATACAAGGACAAAAATTAGAACCATTTCTCCTAAATAAAATGGAAAAAGGTGGTCTGATTCCTGAATTACAGGATTATGTCAAACAACACCAATTAGATCAGTAATTCTGATTCTACAAGTATTGTAATTTATTCATACCAAATACCCTAATATTTTTACCAGTATTGGAGATATTAAATTATGGAAACTAGGAAATTGGGAAGAATTAATTTTTCACCTAAAATAATTACACTTGGAGGATGTGGAGTTGGCAAACTCCCACAAGAAGAGGCGGATAATGCAATTGAACTTGCATTTAAGAAATACAAGTTAAATATGATTGATGTCGCGCCATCATACGCAGAAGCAGAAATCAAATTACAACCTTGGATCTCCAATTATAGAAAAGAATTTTTTATAGCTGAAAAAACATTAAAAAGAACCAAAGATGAAGCTTGGGATGAATTACAAACATCACTGAAAAGAACAGGTACTGATTACTTTGATTTATATCAATTCCACGCTGTGGGAAGTATGAAGGAGTTACATCAAATATTAGGTCCAAATGGTGCTATGGAAGCATTCATAGAAGCTCGGGAAAGTGGAATTATAAAGCACATTGGAATCACGGGTCATGCAAATATAGAAGTATTCGTAAAAGCATTGGATGAATTTGATTTTGACACGGTGCTTGCACCTGTTACTCTTGCAAGTAAATCCAAACCAGATCCTGCGAACGATTTCCATCCACTTCTTGAAAAGGCAATCCAAAAAAAAGTGGGAATTATTGCAATTAAAGCAATCATGAAGCGTAGATGGCAAGATGAAACACGTACACACAATACTTGGTATGAACCATTATCAGTTAAAGAACAAATTGACTCTGCTATTTGGTATACATTATCTCAAAGAGGGGTGACAACCTATTCCTTGCCCTGTGATGTGAAATTATGGCCAATGGTACTTGATGCAGGAGTGAGATTTAAGCAGTTAAATAACGAAGAACTCATAGAACTAGAGAATAATCTAGAAAAACTACAAATGAGTCCATTATTTCCATATCAACAATGAAAATTTAAGGTAAAAATATATTGCCTCTAGAAAATACATAACAATTTCCACCAGTAATGACTCGTATCAATTTCCCATCACGGATTTCAAATCCATTGTATATTTTACTCGGTCTACCCATTTCATAACCTTGTTCAATAATACAAATGTTTACTATATTATTTTTTAAGAAGCCACAACGATTTAAATATAACCCAACTGATGATTGAATACCACCTGTTGCAGGATCCTCATTTATTCCGTATAATGGCACAAAAAATCGCATTCTGAAATCCCCACCATCTAAACCACCAAGGGAGATCACACATACATTAATATTATTTTCCTTAAAAACACCTTGTGAAAGCCTTGCTGCATTAATAGTAATCTTTGTCAGAGTTTCAGGTGATTTAACCATCACAAACAGAAATCTCATTGAGGTAACTGAGATAATTTCAAAAGGATGATTCTCCAAAAGATCTATTTTTTCAAGATTTAATAATTTCAATATTAATTCTTTATCATCGAATACTTCATGAAATTTGGCTAATTTTTGTTCAAACTCAACAATACCCAAATCTGAACTTTCTGATGATCTTGGAAATAATCCTGTTATACTACCTCCTTTTAAGTGAAGGTTAAATGTTTCTCTTGCAGGATTTGATTTACGATATAACATTTCTATGATATAAAGCGTACCAATAGTTGGGTGGCCTGCGTATTCAATTTCTTTTTGTGGTGTAAAATATCTAACTTTTGCTTCAGTTGATGATTGTTCGATAATAAATGAAGATTCTGAAAAGTTGAATTCTTTTGTGATCAACTGCATTTGTTGATCGGTCAAGTTTGCTGCATTGGGAATTACAGCAAGTTGATTTCCACCGTGGATATCACTATTAGAAAAAACATTTAAAATATAATATTCGAGTGGTTCCATATTTTAAAATTATGATGATCATAAATAAAATCTTGTTTATTCAATTAATTGGAATAATTGTAGAAAAATTAGATAATCAATATTGATAGAGTGTAGTTAGAAAAAATGTTGTTCAAATATAAAATATAAACCAAAAGTGGATGCTCGGTTGGTAGAAGAATCTTCAGGAGAATTCAATTTAATAGACAATTGTAGATACAGACAAATACATAAATTATTTTAAATAGAATGACAAACATGAATGTTGATGTAGCCATAGTTGGAGGAGGTCCTGCCGGCTGTATAGCAGCGATTACCATTGCAAGGGCAGGATATTCTTGTGTTATCGTGGATAAAAAAATCAAACAAGAAATTGGTAATAAAAATTGTGGAGATGCATTAGATGGAAAACATATCGATATTCTTCTCAGAGAGATGAACATTGAGCCACCAAGTTTAGAAAATGGTGAAGCTAGAGACGAGATCAAAAGAATAAATATTGCTATAGAAAGTTTAGAACACAAAATAACAGCACCAGTTCCAGGATTTCAGGTGGATCGTTTAGTATATGGACAAAGACTACTAAATATCGCGGAGTCTGAAGGAACATCAATTATTACAGAGGCAAATGTTCGAGATATAATACTTGAGGAAAATCAAATCAGAGGGTTTAGATACTATCATCAAGGAGAAAAGAAGGAAATCCGAGCCCATATTACTATTGATGCATCAGGGTTCATTGGTGTAATACGAAAGCAAATACCTGAGGCATTATGCAATGGCATCGATTATTCAATAAAGAAGGAAGATTCAATTGCCACGTATAGAGAAATTGTGAAGTTTAATGAGAACAAAAACCACAATTTTGAAAATCAAATATCAATTATATATACCGATAGAATACCAAAACCAGGTTATGCATGGATATTTTCAGAAGGAAAAGGAAAGCTCAATTTAGGGATTACTTGGCAGAAAAGTTTAGAATATCCAGACAACAAATCTATGAAACAACTATACCACGAATGTTTGGATCCATACTATCCACCAAATAGTTATGAAATATTAGATTCAGGTGGAGGTAATATACCTATGAGACCTAACTTCGACTCTCTTGTTGTAAATGGTGCTATGATTACTGGTGATGCTGGATCTTTAGCAGATCCAACTACATTCGAGGGCCATGGACCCGCATTGGAATCAGGAAGACTTGCAGGATTAACAGCAATATCAGCATTGAAAAAAGGTAGTTATCTGGTAGAAAACCTTTGGGATTATAATGTAAATATAATGAAATATCCAGGAGCAATGCATACACAATCATTTTTAACAAGGAAACTTCTTGAAAGAGTAAAAAATAAAGATATCATATTCCTCCTCAATAGAAAATTAATTACCACGCAAGATTTAATAGATATATTTGAATTTGGAAAAGAAATTACATTTAAACAAAAAATAGTAAAGGTTTTGAAAACATTTCCAAGATGGGATTTAATATATCAACTGAAAAAAACAATTTCACTGATAGAAGCAACAGTTGACGTGTATAACCAATATCCCACCACACCATCAGGTTTGCAATCATGGAGAGAATTGCGAAATAAAAAGTTAAATCTGAATTATTAAATTATCCTACCATTTAATCTCTACTTGATATTTCTGATCTTCACCTTCAAATTTAAATTGAACATTACATCCGATCGATTTTGTATGGTTACCGGTTATTTGAGCAATACCATAGGTTAATTCACCTAGTTCATTGGTTTGTGGGTGAATCTGATTAAATTCGCCAAAATAAGCGTTTCCTTCTACCTCATATAATGGTTCACAATATAGTAAATTAACTTTAAAGGGTAAACTGCAATAAATAAAACGAAATGTTGTCATAGCTTCAGGATCATCATAGAGAATTGAACCTAATTCATGCCCCCTAAATCCAATTATGGAATGAGGTAATTCATTTATAAAATATATTAATACAATACTAGAATAGAGAATAATTACTGTGATTAATATCATCAAAGGCATGTCAAAAATTAAATCTATTAATTTAAATAAAACGTAGATTTGAATTATGTTTAGACTTAAATTATCAATCACATTTAACATTAATCGACGATTTTTTGTATTCCAACTCGTATTCACCAAATCCTGTAATCTTTGAGCTGCTGAATTAGGTATAACACGATTATTCGAATATAAACTTTCTAAAGAATGATAAAATAGCAAAAGATCCTCACTGCTGTATGTTTTTGATGTAAGTAAAATTGACTGATCAATCATACCAGTATAATTAAATCTCAACTTTCGAGTATCAAGGTTTATTCTAATACCATCAAAAGATTGATCGGTTTCTCTTTCAATTACAATTTCCTTTGATATCCCCACAATTTGATTCCAAGATAGCAATGTTCGGGTAAGCCACGTATAAGGAACATTTATTCCTTTTTCACCAATCTGATAGATTTCTTTAACTAGTCTCTTTCTGATAAATATAACCAATAAGAATAGAAATTCAAATAATAAAATGGGATTCAATGAAAGGAGGAACAATATTCCTAATACCAAACTATACACTAGGAATAACAAATCCATAATAGAATAGCCAAATAATTGGGACATCTTATGGTTTCGTGATGGAGCTAATCGAGTTACCTCTTGATCTATCCAGTTCTGAAGATCAAGTTGAGCTGTTGCTTCTGCCATACCTTTTCATATGTTCTACCAATCAAATATATTATTAATCAGACTAGGAATTATTCCATTTTGAAAACTTAATTGATAATAAACTCCATTAAATAATATCAGAAAGAACAAGTATAAAGATAACTTAGTAATATCGAATCATATGAAAAGTCAGTTACCTCTAAGATCTGCGATCATAGAAATATTACGGGACAACAAAGGAGTAGTAATTGACACTGACTTAATTATTGCTTTAAAATCTAGATATGGAGACTATAATTTCTCAAATACTGAAATAAATAGAAATTTATTAGCATTAGAAACTCAAGGATTGATCCATGTTCAAAATATCACGAATAGAAGGAGGAGAATTCAACAGATTGAATCTGAGAATGTATATATGGGAGTGGAAGAGGATTAATTCAAGGGAAACTATTAATACTATCAAAACGAATAGTAATATAATGAAATTGATTCACTTTCTAGGAGCAATAAGTAATTCATGGGAATTTCAAGTTATAATCAACGAAAAAATTGGAGGAAGTAAATGACGGAAGAAGTAAGTGATTTCATATTTAAAATTATAGCAGTTGGGGATGCGAGTGTAGGGAAAACTTCATTGACTCAAAGATATGCAACATCCCGATTTTTGGATGATTATCGAATGACACTTGGAATGAATCTAATTACCAAAAATTTAACCTTAGAAACAAAAAGAATTCAACTAGCAATTTGGGATACAGGTGGTCAAGCAGCTTTTGAGCCATTGATCCCAATGTACTATCGTGGAGCTCTTGGAGCTCTCGTTGTATATGATATAACTAATGAAAAAACATTCAAAAGCGTTGAAAAATGGATTTCTGATATAAAACAACATTGTGATGAAATCCCGATAGTTATCATTGGAAATAAAAAAGACCTAGGTGATAATATAGCTATTTCAACAGAGAAGGGAGAGAAGCTTTTCAATAGTATTAGAGATAAATGGAGTAAAAGTGTTGCATTTTATGAAGCATCAGCAAAAGAAGATCTGGGTGTTAGTGATGCATTCATAAGTTTAGCTGAATCAATACTAGAAACAATTGATGAAGATGAAGAAGATGATTTAGTCTTCGAGGGATTGATTTAATTATCCAATTCTCCAATTTAATTCTTAAAAGGTTATATAATTTTAAACATAAGATAATTAAAAGGGTGAAAGTATCTTGTTAAATGGTATTAAATGCATATTCTTTGATTTAGATGGTACATTACTTGGAGTTAGTGATGAAGATTTTTTTTCGATTTATTCAAAAAGAGCGAGCAAGTATTTTATTAATAAAATACCTCAAGAAAGATTTTTACATGCTTTAATTGAAGGGACAAAATATATGATGACTCATTCAGATCCCGAAAGTTTTGTATTTGAAAGTTTTTTTAAGAAATTCAAGGAATTAACAGAAATCGATGAGCAAGAAGCAATAAAAAGTTTTGAGGAATTTTATCTAAATGATTTTAAGTATTTAAAATCTAGCTGTGTATCTAATCCAATAGTAAAATCGATAATAACCATGGCAAAACAGAAAAATATGAGATTAGTCCTTGCAACCAATCCAGTATTTCCGAAAATTGCAACAGATTATCGATTAGAATGGGCAGGATTATCCTTTGACGATTTCGAATTTGTTTCAACAGCTGAAAACTTCAATTATTGCAAGCCAAATCCAAGTTATTACAATGAATTACTTAGTAGAACAAGTATATCTCCTGATGAAGTTTTAATGGTTGGTAACGATTATTTATATGATATGAGCGCATCCAAAGTTGGTATTAAAACATGGTTAGTTGATGAATATGAAGGAAATAAAGAGTATGAGGGTAAATTCCACATTGATTATAGAGGGAGTCTTGATGAACTTCACTCGGAATTACTGAAATTATAATTTAATTATCTTGGAAATGCAACAGACCTTGACTTTAATTTTGGTTTTTGTAGTAGATACAGTAAACTACCAAATCCCAATAATCCACCCATCATTGCACCTGGAACTAAATAGCCTAATCCTTTTAACATAGGTAACATCGTTTCCAATCGATCATTCATGAATTTTGTAGGTTGTTCATTGAAAAGAAATGCAAATACAGCGGGAAAGATACCTACGATACCACCCAGTACAGCAGTCCATCGGGATACGCGATGATTGATTACTTTGGATTGAAGGTTCATAGTATGTATAACTTTCTCATTTTGCATAAATAAAACCATTGAGTCAATTTTACCCAACACAAGTGGAGTAATGTGAAATTTAGCAATTACTTCATCTTGGGTTATATCTAATTTTCTCTCTTGAGGAACAACAATTGAACCAGGAAATTCAGGTCGTATTGTCAACATTGGAGATGTTTCATCAACTACAAGCTGTTCTGTCTTTTCACTTATTCTCTCTCCTGTAGTAACAGATGTCACTGATTTATTTATTTTCATTTCATCTATTGAAATCTTAATCACTAGTTTATATGCTCGATGAGGTACCATCCTGTCAAACCAGCTAGCATGAGTATGACGCATTGAGACTTTTGATCGATCTTTCATACCTTTAGGTAACAGTTTATCTGAAATCAAATTATCTATTTCTATTTCCTCTTCCTCTTCACTTTCATCAGGATAATTCAATTCTTCAATAGGCATAGAAATATCCCTTGTTCTTCTGCTTTTCTCTCTTTCGGCTTCCACCTTATTTGAACTTGGAGAAGGTAGGGGAGGAGTTACAATTGATTTTGTTTCTTTAGAAGCAGGTGCAGGAGGACCACCACCGGGTGCAGGGGGACCACTACCTCTTGGAGAGGGAATTCCGGGAGCAGGAGGACCACCACCGGGTGCAGGGGGACTACTCTTCGGAGAGGGAATTCCGGGAGCAGGAGGA
>JAOUKW010000603.1 GCA_029882335.1 Candidatus Heimdallarchaeota archaeon
ATTTTCCTCGTTGTTTCATTGATATTGGGTGAGGATATGACAATATAAATTTTTCTAGTTTTGAATAATAAATTTAAATAATTGATCCAGTTGTTCTTCTGATAGATATTAAATAGTCCTTCAAGACCTACCTCTTTTATTATTTTAGAGACCTACTTCTTCAATTACATTTGCAAGTCCAATGCTTTGTACTGCACTTTTTATACTCAATGATACTGGAGAGTTGGGTTTTCTTTCTACCTCAGCCAATGCAATCAACTCTTCCTTGTATAAAAAATAAGCAACAGATTTAATAAAGGTATTATCACTCCTTATTGCTTCTGTCATGGTTTCCTTTCTTATTTATTGTAAACAAAAATCTTCAAACCGTTAAAATTAGTCAATAATTCCATATTATCAATTTCATTATTAAAACTTCAATAAGTCCACCTTTGACTTCATATATCCCATTAGTCAACTTTTTCAATTCTAAGTTAAAGTCAGATAATTTAGATACTTTTTTTTTCCTCCTAAGAATAGAATGGCTGAAACATCAGATAATTGAATATTATCAATTTCACACTTCTTACCTCCATAACCATGAGATAGTACAATATAGTTGAAAGTTGTACTAATCTGATTTCAATTTATCCTTGATAAATCAGTCATGAAATACCGATTCGATAAATTCCATAATTATTTTGTGATATAAACTTGTTCTGTAATGTTGTTTAAATTATTAATTAATTCATTTGATATCCTTGCTGAAACATCATTTTCTTTACCTATTAAAGTTTTCATTTTATCTGCAAATCGTCTTGTTTTATCTCTCAAATCAAATGTTTCATCTGATGCTATACATACAAGTAATAATTCTCCAATAGGTTCCAAAATTAAATTCATATCATCATGACCGATAGATTTTAGATATCCATTACCCCTCGAAATTTCCCCCATAAAAGAAGAAACTGCAGATATTAATCCAGAAATAAGTGAAGGCTCTGAACTAAGTTTAGTATCAAAGTAGTAATCAAATATATTTATACCTCCTTCTCCAATAATTATTATACCATGAACATCAACTTGCTGTTCTTTAAGATTTCCTGTTGGCTGAATACGTAGAAGGTTTGTTGCAGCTTGTTTTATCCGAGAAAATATCCCTTCATTTTGTTCCTTTGTACCAGTTTTTCCATATTTTATCTGTTTGATAATATCTAATTTGGTCAGAGTTTTTTCTATTAAATTTGAATAATCATACTCTTTAGCCAGTTGTAGAGCTTTGTTTGTCCTTATTTCTGCATCTTCGAGTAAATTCTCCGATATTAACAAATCTGCGCCGATTAACGATGTTTCTATGGATGCAACAATCATACCTTGATCATCTGTTAATTGTTGTAATGTATTAATTAATGAAAATAGCTCGTTTTTTAGAGTTTGATTTGAGGGTTGTAATTGAAAAAGATCCAATTGTATTTTGATAATTTCAGAATAACTTTTAAATATCCAATTCAGTTGTTTATCATTTATGGAAATATCTAATATCTCCTCAAACTTTTGTTTAGCTACGAATAAATTTCCAATATGATAATTCCTCTCTGCTATCATACGTTTCAAATATTTCACATTTGTTGGTATTTTAGTGTTTTCAACCTTTATTTGTGCAATATTTTCTACTTTCTCAGCTTCATCAAGCATGTTCAATCCCAAATATGATTGATGTAATATAAAATCATAACCTACAAATGGAGATCCAGCATCATATAACTGTTCCATAAGTTGTTTGGCTTTTGAGTATTCGCCACGAATATTATAAATAATGGCAAGATAAGACAAAATTGTTTTCTTATCT
>JAOUKW010000206.1 GCA_029882335.1 Candidatus Heimdallarchaeota archaeon
AATTCTACTATCAAATACAATATTACTGCTGTTCTGGTTAGCAAACCGATGATTATAAAATATAATTAATAAAATATTTTATTTATTACCAATTCAATTTGCTTTGAAGTATCAGTAGTTATAGATGGAAATACGAAATTAATTTGATCCCATATTTTTGGCATTTTACGGAGAGTAGTTACAAATTTTTCTAGTTTCTGTATTGCCTTAATTGAATTTCCTTTAAATGCGTAGCAAAAAACAATAGATTCATTGGGTATCAAGATTATTGTATAATCATCAATCTTTACTTTATTTGCGAATGGATTAATTTCATTTTGATTACCTAAATACGAGGATATAACCGAAACAAAATCATTTGTCTGTATCTCTGAATTCTCACTTGATAATGGTTTATCATAAATACTTATTCCACCATCGGATAAAATTAAAACCATTACTGGATATTCCTCCTTTAAATGTAATAAATCAGTAGTATGCTTTTCTAGTGAAAATAATGCTTCTTTCAATATATCCGTATTACAGTTGTTAAAGATAGTTGAATCAATTGTATTTATTTTATTCCAAGAATCTTTGAAGCCATCTATCTGTTTTAACAACAGGTCTATCTTGTAATCTAGGAGATTAAATCCATTATCACTTGCCAGAGATCCTGCATTGGATAAATACATTTTTGCTATATCAAAATCCAAATTATAGAAGAATAACTGAGCTTGAATTACCATGCATTCAATAGTTGTTTGTACCGATTTCTGAATTGTTAGAAAATCATAAATTTCATCTATTGAATCTTCAATTATCCGATCATTTTTTGAATGATTAAATAATTTCTTCTCTAATAATAATAACTCACAATGAAATATTCTTGCATCTAATTCAAATTCATGATAAACTTTATCACTATGTATTATATTTTCAACAATCTCAAATGCAGTATTAAGGCTTTTTACAGAGTATTCTACTCTAATTACTTTTGCTAATGATAATTCATAACATTGATTAATGAATTTAATATCAAATACTTCTTTGATTTTTTGAATATTCAGTAAGCATAATCCTGCATCTTCATAATTTCTTAATTCTAAGAAAAGGTTAAGCAATCGATATAAATCAATGGTTGACTCAATTGGGTTTTTCAACCTCTTGGAATGATTTAAGCTGTATGTAAAATATTCTTCTGCAAGATGAAATTCCCTTTGTTTCAATAATATACTACCTAGTTCTCTCTTACATTGAGAGATCAAAATATCTAACTTAAATTTTTCAGATTCAAGCAAAGCATTATTAAGATAATCCTGAGCTAGATGCAAATCACCCATTTCACTAAAAACAATACCCAAATTTATTTTTGAAACCAATTTCAAATATTTATACGAATTTCTCTTACTAATAACCAAAGCTTCGGAATATTTCTCTAATGCTCTTCTTAATTGACCAAAATACCTTAAATTGTTTCCAATTGCAATATAAATTTGAGCTAGTAATTCTGAATCATCAATATTATTTATTAGACTAAGACAATCTTGAAAATAAAGATGAGCATCATCTAAATTTCCCATAGCATTACAATGTATTCCCTGAAATAATTTGAGTCTAATGAGTATCTTACTATAGCTTGGATTAGATGGATTGTAATTGATATACATTTGATGGTTTAAATCATTTACAATAATATTAAACGATCTGTATTGACCTAAATACCAATCAATTTCAAGTAATAGTAACTTGATATGAAAATATTCCTGCAGATCAAGGTCTTCCCTATTATAGTAGTAGGTATTTATTACTGTTTTAGCCTCATCAAACAAGCCTAATTTTATATAGATTCTCGATTTTACATCAACGAGCTCAAACTCAAGTTCTAGATCTTCATTTAGCTGTTTAATTAATTGAAGAGCACTTTCTAATTCATTCTCTTTTACTAAAGAATGAATTTCAGATATCACTATGTCATAGGATAAAAAGTAATATATAATACATTTGAAGTATGTAATCCATTGTAGTGTAAAAATCATCGAAACATTATAATCAAAATTATTAAAGGTTCGAGAAAATAATTGAATATTCAAGTACAAGGCCAATAAAAGAATTTAATATTTTAATACAATTAATCATTTATCTAATAAATTAGAATTTATATAATTCAGAGTTTAACAATATTAAGCGGTACTACTGAATCTTGTTTTATAAAATAGAGCAGTTATTCCAATTTTTTTCCATATTTGGGATCTACATCACCATTATGTAAAGTAGCATGAGCAGCAGCCAATCTTGCAACAGGTACTCTGAATGGACTACAAGATACATAATCCAACCCTAATCGATAACAAAAATCAATTGATTTTGGATCTCCACCTTGTTCCCCACAAATTCCAACCTTTAAGTATTTATTTGATTTACTTGCTGAAGCCCTACCTAATTCAACACACATGTTCATCAACCGACCGACACCAGTTTCTTCAATAGTTTGAAATGGGTCCTCTTCTATGATCTTATTTTCGAGATAAAATGGTAGAAATTTGGCAACATCATCTCTGGAAAATCCAAGCGTCATTTGATGTAGATCATTGGTACCAAAGCTAAAGAAATCAGCACCATCTACACCAGCAGCCATCTCATCAGCTGTTAATGCAGCTCTAGGAATCTCAATCATAGTACCAACAAGATAATCAAGTCGTGTTTGTTTTTCCTTGAATACTTTTTCTGCTGTTGAGTCAATTATTTTTCTTGCTTCACTAAATTCAGTACGAAAACCAACCAACGGAACCATAATCTCAGGAAATACAGCAATCCCTTGTGCTTTCACCTGTATAGCAGCCTCGATTATTGCTCTAGTCTGCATTTCAGTTATTTCTGGAAATAATAATCCTAACCGAGTACCACGTAATCCCAGCATTGGATTTGATTCTTGATAATAAAGTACTTTACGTAAAACTCTTGATTCTTCCGAATCTGGATGTAATTGTTCCCTCCATATTCTTTGTCTCAATTCAAGTTCATTTGGTAAAAATTCATGAAGTGGAGGATCTAAAAGACGTATAGTCATTGGAAGTCCATTAATTGTAGTAAACAAATCGATGAAATCATTTCTTTGTAATTTCACCATTTTATCAAGAATCTTTCTTCTCTCCACTACTGTGTCTGCTAATATCATCTCTCGGACAAGATCTAATGCATCAAAAAACTGATGTTCCGTTCTGGCTAAACCAGTACCTGTAGTTTTGAAATTAACCGCAACAGTAGTATCATTTCTTTTATCGGCGTTTGTTCTAACTTTAATTTTTGCAATTTCATCTGCCCAATCAAGAATAGTTTCTAATTCATTAGGTAGCTTATCTGGAGTAATAATTGGAAGAGCACCTACATAAACTAGACCTTCATCAAAAATTTCTATTGTAATAATATCTCCTTCTTTTACAACAACACCGGATTTGGTACCAAGACTATCTCCTCTTAATTCTAAACCAGAAACACTAGATCCAACTATTACTCGTTTTCCAATTTGTCTACCAACTAAGGCAGCATGAGAAGTTAAACCACCACGCATGGTTAGTATACCAACAGAAGCTACCATTCCATGAAAATCCTCAGGTGATGTTTCTTTTTTAACTAAAATCAACCTAGGTACTACTCTATCACCAATAGATCGAGTCATGGTAACTTCAAATGGAGCTTCAATAGTACCTTTAATGATTTTTTCTGCCAAATCAGAATCAAATATGACGTGGCCTGTAGCCGCACCAGGTCCTGCTGGAAGACCATGACCAATTTTATCGGCAATCTTGGTTGAAGCTGATTTCTTTAATTCATTTAATGACTTTGTTTGTAGTGCCTGCTCTATGTTTATTAAGTCATAGTAGCTAGATTTTTGTTGATTCTCCCATACAACACTTGGAAATAAACTTTCTTCTACATCCCGGGGAGTAACTCGTAATACTGCTTCTTCTTTGGTAATTAGACCTTCGGAAAATAGATCAAATGCAATCTTTGCAGAAGCAGCACCTGTTCTCTTTCCATTTCTAGTTTGAAGCATGTATAATTTTGATTCTTCAATAGTAAATTCAATATCTTGCACATCTTTATAGTGATGTTCCAACTTTTTAGAAATATCAACTAATTCTTTGTAAATATCTGGCCATTTATCCTGTAGAGATGAGATCGATATAGGTGTTCTAATTCCAGCCACCACATCTTCACCCTGTGCATTAATTAAAAATTCACCATATATCCGATTTTCTCCTGTTGACGGATTTCGTGTGAACAATACACCAGTACCACTACTATCACCATAATTACCAAAAACCATAGACTGAATATTCACTGCGGTTCCAATATCATGTGGTATATTCTCATGATTTCTATAATCTATTGCTCTTTTATTATTCCATGAATTAAATACCGCCTTCACAGCCAAATCAAGCTGAGTATAAGGATCTTGAGGAAATTCAGATCCAAAATTCTCCCTAAATAATTGTAAATATCCCGAGATCAATCCATCTAATTGATCATCATTTAATTCAAAATCATGTTCTACTCCTGCATCGTGTTTTGTTTGGTCAAGCAAATCATTGAAAGGTTCTAAATTCAAATTACAGACAACATCAGAGAACATTTGTATCAAACGACGATAAGCATCTTTCACAAAACGAGAATTATTAGTTAGTTTAATCATTGCGTTGACAATATCATTATTTAATCCTACATTCAGAACCGTATCCATCATACCAGGCATCGAAATCGCAGCACCAGATCTTACAGAAACCAATAATGGATTATCAACATTACCAAATTGTTTTCCACTTATCTTTTCTACTTCTTTCATGCTTAGTAATACCGAATCCCATAATCCTTCAGGATAATTCTTCCCGTTATTCAAAAATTCGATACAAGTTTGTGTTGAAATAGTGAAACCAAAAGGGATGGGCAATCCCAAATTGGTCATTGTTGATAATGAGGCACCTTTGCCTCCTAATACATCCTTATTAGTTTCTCCTTCACTGAAAAGGAAAACTCTTTTACTCATTATATTTATCTGTTTATTTATAATAGTTTAAGTTTACTCTTTTTAATAAATTATTTATTGATATTTAATTAGAATTAATCATCAATGTCAGGACGAAGAGTTAATTGATTGATTAGATGAATTTACATCATTATCCGACACAATTTGCATTCTATTTGTAATATATGGTTGTAGATATTCTTTGGCTGTTAATCTCAACAAGCCTAAATCCTTTTGATTTGATATTCGATTTAATGCAGCAATACAACTATCTAGAAACTCTGAATTCAACACAATTCTCAAAAATATTGAGGTTTGATTGATCTTTTTTAATGCAGAATAACGAACATTTTCATCAATATCAGTAATTGCTATTTTATAAAAAAACTCGGAGTTTTCATTTGACTCGATAATCTTTTCAATAGCAGTATACCGAACCCATCTATTCAAATCGGTTATAGCAATAATTTTTAAATTTTCTTGATTGTTTAATCGATTAACCAATACTTCACGAATATTACTATTCTTGATCGATATTAGACATTTCATAATACATACTTCGTTTTGGATTTTTCTTGCAGATATTAATTTAATATCAAATGGAGTTGTATCCATTAGTAATTTGAAATACACTGAATCATCATTCACCCGTTCGACTGCTGTCATTCTAACTCTAATATTCACATCATTCATCGATATTTGTTGGAGGGTACTTTTACAATCTAACTTCCAAACAGCAGTATACCGAACTAACCAGTGAGAATCCGAGGTAGCTATTTTTTTCAATGTTTCGATTTGTGAACGAGGTAGTAACTTGGTTGCCACCTCACGAATACGATGATTTGGATCTTTGAGACATAAATACGAGAGTATGAATATTGAGTTCAATTTTTTACTCGCTTCTAACCTGATATCATCTTCAGTATCGTAAATACTTAAACGCTCTAGTAAATCTTGATCTATTATTTTTTTTATTGCAGCCTGTCTTACTATTATCTGCTGTGAATTATTAGCCGCTAATTCTTGTAATATTGTTTGTTCTTCAATTAAAGAAATAATTTTACAGGATTTGTAAACATCATTGGTCTCAATAACTAGTTTCACCAAATCAGAATCCTGCACAAGATAAAATTTCTTTTTATATCTAAAAGGAAAGTGTTTGTTTCCTATATTAATATAATTAAATCATTAGTTGAAAATTAATGTAGTGGATTTTGGAATTTATTTAAGAAGAGAGAAAACATATAGAAAAATGCTTGAAGTTGCATTACATGCAGAAAAATTGGGATTTACAGGTGGATTTCTAAACGATCACGTAATTGGCTTTGCTAACGAGGGTAAGGAAGATTATCTTGAAGCTTGGACCGCAATGACCGGTATAGGTGTGAATACCACTCAGTTACGAATAGGCCAAATTGTATTATTTAATAGCTTAAGAAATCCAGCATTTCTTGCAAAATCAATCGCGACCTTGGACAATATGACAAATGGCAGATATGAATTGTTGATAGGTTCTGGATGGAATGAGCAGGAATATACTGGATATGATTTAATGGAAGGCGGACGAGGAATGCCATCTGCCAGAGAAAGAGTTGACAGATTAGAAGAAGCAGTAAGAATTCTTAAATTAATGTTAAACAATGAAGATACAGATTTTGAAGGTAAATATTGGAAATTAAAAGGTGCAATAAATCTGCCCCAACCTATTCAAAAACCAATGAGGTTATCCATCGGATGTAAGGGACCAAGAATGATGAATATTACTGCCAAGTATGCTGATGGGTGGAACATCCCCGGACGAACGTTACCGGTAATCAAAGAACAAATGCAACAGTTTAGTGTTATTGCAGGTAAATATGATAAAACACTAGATGACTACTATATTTCAGGTTTTAGTGGCATACAGTTAGCAAGAAATGAGGATGAATTACGAGACATGTTAAAAGATACAGTAAATAATTCAGAAGATTCTTATGAAAAGATTGTAAAGGAATCACTTGTTGGAACTCCAGAAATGTTAGTTGATAAATTCCGAATATTACAAGATTTAGGTATGAAAATGATGATCACCGCGGTTGTGACTCATAAAGACAACAATAATAATCCAGTATCATTTTTTAATGATTCTGTAAAAAATATGATATAATTTTATTCCATTATTTTTCTAGTATCAACAATTAATTATAATATCGTGATTCTAGCTTATATATAAAATAATACAGCATTACCACTCATTACTGTAACTAGCAGAAGATGAAATATCTTACAAAATCTACCATACACCATGAGTACAAGAAATATTTAACTTTCCAATCAATATCATGTTTATTAGT
>JAOUKW010000207.1 GCA_029882335.1 Candidatus Heimdallarchaeota archaeon
TTGGACTCCCTCTTCCGCCACGAACAATGCTCTTCATCCAAAATTGGCAATTGATAATTTAGATAATCTCCATGTTGCTTGGGTTGATAATTCTCCTATTTTATCAAGTGGCAATGATTATGATGTATTTTATAGGAAGTACATATCTACTTACTCAATGTGGGGTGCGATAAGTGTTTTATCTACAGATAGTGATACCTATATTTCTGGTGTGACGCTGGGAGTAGATAAATTCAATAATTTGTATTGTGCTTGGATGGATGATTATGTTGCATCTACTAATAATATCAAATATAGAATATTTAACTTTGAAACTGGTGCTTGGTCACAAAGAAAATACATCGCTTTTGATTCTAGATATACTTCTGGATCCCCATCAATTTCCTTCGACAGTTTAGGATTTGCTCATGTAGTATGGTCTGATAAATATAATACTGAGACTGCTGGTACTGATTATGATATATACTATCGCTCATACTCTGGATTACCAACGAGAACTGATTTAAATACTATCAATCCCAATCCAACTGATGATTCTGTTGGAATTACTTGGGATCCTAGTCTTGGTGCATCTACGTACAATATTTATCGCAGTACAGATCCAATTTATGATTTAACAGGACTATCCCCTCATGCAACAACAGAAAGTCTGTACTATGTAGATCATTTTGATGAAAGTGGATTTTTTTATTATGTTATAACAGGTGTTAATTACCTAGGTGAGGGTGAAATGTCTAATATGGAATACGTGGAAGTTAATTTAGTTATATTAAATAATTTGCAAAATTCATCTGAAATTACAAGTGATCCGGCTAATTTCCCAACTCTTTGGATAGTTACCATTTTCATTTCAGCAATGGTAATCAGAAACCGAAATAAAAGATCTTAAATAGAAAAGAATTAAAAACTAACATAATAAAAAATAATTTGTAAAAAGAAATTACAATAATATTTATCTATAATCCAATAAATGATTTGATAATGTTAATACATTTGATAATTATGGGAATTATCATCAAATTTTAATTCATAAGATTCTTTCTTTTTGCAATAAAAACTATGAAACACAATCCTAATACTGAAATTAGAGGAAATGTTAAAAATCCATCTTGTTCATTCTCATCTGAAAAATCATCATCAGAGGGTGTTGAAGAGGATGATGGAGAACTAGGAGGTTCTGAGGGACTAGAAGATGGTAACTCTGTAACAGTCACCATAACTGTATCAGAAACTAAATTTCCGTATAAATCATACACATTAATGGTGAATATATAGTTACCAACACCTAGACCATCGACATTTACAGTAATAGTGCCGTTGATCCAGCTTGAGGTGGTAACAACTACTACACCATCTCTGGTTACATTATAGACACCCGGATTAGCATCACCTACAGTCCATACAATTTCATTGCCCTGCGATCCATAATGATAGGATATGTCGGTGAGACTGCTAATGGTTGGCTGTCCTATGTCTACATACTTACCATCATGAATTTATTTAGTTGATTTATTAATTCATTGATTTAGAAAATGTTTTGCCTATTACTTTAAAATGAGAATTATTCATCCTCTAATCTCATATTTCCTGCGAACTTAATATAATCAAGTAACCCAAGATTATCAATTTTACGACTAACACTAACATTTTCATCAATGAGTCTTTTCATTGATTTAAATTCCTCAAGCAGATTGATTTTTTCCTGTTCAATCTTCTTTTTCAGACCATGAAGTTGTTTTTCGATTGTGATTTCTAAAATATCATCCAAAAGTTGCTCTGCTTGTTCAAAATCACCGGTAATTGTAGTTAGTTTTGCCCTGATTATTTGTGCTTGAATAATTCTAGGATATAAAAACTCTTTATTTGAAATATCAAGAATTTTGTCAAGTTGATCCTGTATCTCAATTAATACTTCATCTTCCCCTGTAGCTTTGTACTCAAAAACTAAAATTTCAATAAGGTTATGGATACAATCTAGCTGTATTTCCTTTATAGAGTCATTTTCCTCAATTATCTTATGAAACATCTCTTCTGCTTTTATTTTATCTCTTATTCTAATTGATGTTTTTAGATACATTGCCTTTGTATAATGATAAAACACACGATTCATTTGATCATCATTTTTTTGTTGGATTTGCAATAATTTATCAAGATAATTTTGTACAATTTGCCTATCTGGATTTTGTTTACTTAATTCTGAGACACATATCATCATTATTGATTGACAACGAATAAAATCTAATCTATGTTTTTCACCAATCAATAGACTTTCATTAAAAAAACGGATTGCTTCATGTATTTCACCTTTTTGCAGTTTTATTTTACCTGCATCTATTAAACAAATCCCCTTAGCTGAAGTATCTCTATTTGTGTAAACTTTCAGTACATTGCTCAAATATTCAAAAGCTAGATCTAATTCTCCTTGTTGAGCATAAATATATGTCATATTCGCAAATGAATATCCAATAAAATCATCGTCTCCAATTTCTTTGAAGATAGCTAGGCTACTCTCATAATTAATCATAGAATTAGTAAAATTTCCCTGTAATGACTCCATATTTGCTATTTGAAATGATGATTTTGCAATGTCTAACTTATGGTCCAAAATTGTAAAACATCCTAGAGCCTTGATAAAGTAATCTAATGCCATTTGGAATTTCCCTATTTGAGAATAGATCATTCCTGAGAAATAATAGAATTTTCCTTCCCATTCACCTCCAAATTTTTCAAATAATTCTTCATAGGACTTTTGTTTTTCAAATAATTCACTATAATTCTCTAATCTTGATAGTGCTGTTAATTCCCAATATTTAGATTCGATAGAATTGTCTTTTCTGCAAAAAATTAATAATTTTTCATACTGTTCATTTTTCATGAAAAATTCAAATGTCTCTTGAGATGTAGAACCCATTAATTATGTTTTTCCTGATTATAAGTGTTATAAATCTATTTATTGATAGACAAAATTTTGAATTGATATGTTAATTAAGGATGTTAGTGTTTGTTAAATTTACTTAGTGAACGAAAACTTAGTGAATGAAAAAGGTTGATTTAAACTTGAATGATATCAATTTTTAGGAAGAAATTGAATTTCACTATAGTTGATTTTTCTTAAGTAATACAATCAAATTAAGCAGCAACAAATAGTAAACAGCTTTCCCACTACGATTGAAATGAATGAAAATCAGTAATTCACTATCGATTTCATTCTACAACATAAACTTTTTAATTCTCTGCCAAAAATTGACATAATGAATATTTGGGTGACTTTACTTGGAAGTTTGATCGGTATTTGGATGTTTATAGATGGTACCAAGGTGATTCGAACTGGAACATACTTTGGCCCTGAAAATCCTGGTCCATGGAAAGCTATATTTGTTAAATTTGGAATTAATCCACTTAAAATAGGTCCTTTATTTGTTGCCTATGGTGTTTTTTGGCTACTTTCAGTGGGGTTGTATTTAAACGGGGTATATGGTTTTATTTTATTCATGGCTGTGGTTTCACTCTGGTATATCCCTTTGGGAACCTTATTTTCTGTTATCATACTTATCTTGCTATAGTTCAAGATCTTATCACAGTGTAATATCAACTATTGTAGGTTAAGTTTGTCTATACTACAAATATTTTGCAGTTTGAAAAACTAAAATATAGAATCATAAATGACCATGATTCGAATAATTCAATTAACTTGGCTAATTTTTTGTCGTAATAATGTGATAAATCGCGTTACTGACTGAATTGTATTGAACTCGGTATCTCAAAAAAGATTATTTTCTTAATTAATTACAATGTGGGATGGTTGAATTTTTTCTCATCAGATTTTTAAGTTGAAATTGATTACGTAAGACAAATTGTGATGTATATTTACTTTTTAATTTAATTTAATATACCTATGGGGGAGAATTTATTAATATCATTGAGAATCAATGTTAATGATTTTATTAGGTAAAATTATAAAAGCTGTTTTTTTTGGTTTGATGATTTTATTGTTGCTAAACTCAAATAGTACAATCGCAAATCCAATAATGGCAAATGAGTATAATCCAAACTCAACTAATATTTCAGATTGGGTTTGGGGTGATATAACCACCGTGTCTACAGAAAGTATTAGTTACTCATCTGATTCAAACATTGCAGTTGATTCTTCCAATAATGTACATATTGTTTGGTATGATTATTCTGACTATAATGGTGCAGGAATTGATATTGATATTTTTTACAAGAAATTTGACGCAACTACATCGACCTGGGGGAGTGTCACTATTCTTTCTTCCGAAAGTACTCAAAGTTCATATCTTCCTAAAATGGTTATTGATAGTCATGATAATATTCATGTAGTTTGGTCTGATTATACTGATTATTCTGGTGCAGGCGTGGACGCCGATATTTGGTATAAAAAATTCAATTCGGTTACCAATACTTGGGGCAGTGCAGTGGTTGTTTCTACAGAGAGTGATTTGAATTCGCATGAGCCTGGTATTACAGTCGATCAAAATGATAATGTGCATATTGTTTGGTATGATAATTCCAACATTAATTATGCGGGTACCGATTTTGATGTACTTTACAAACGTTTTGATACTTCAACATCAACTTGGACCGAGACTACAGTAGTATCATATCTGAGCACAGGGGATTCAGGTTCTCCGTCAATTACGACAGATAGTCGAAACAATGTACATGTGGTTTGGACTGATTATACTGATATATATGGTGCTGGAACAGATAAAGATATTTTTTATCGACGTCTAGATGGAGCTACACTATATTGGGGTAATATAGAATTAGTTTCCACTTCTAGTACAGACACTGTTAACTCCGCTAGAATTGCTGTTGATAAGTTGGATAATATTCATATTGTGTGGTCTGATAATACTGATTTATATGGTGCTGGAATCGATCAAGATATCCATTACAGAAAATTATTTGCTAGCACCTCTACTTGGGGTGGTACAATAATACTTTCCACAGAAAGTATAAGTGCAAGTTACCATGCCTACCTAGCAATAGATGATGCAAATAATGTTTATGTGGTATGGGTGGATAGATTAAGTATATATTCTGATATTGTATACAAAGTATATAATGCGGCATCTTATCAATGGTCAGATCTTGGAGTGGTCATTCAAGATTCTGATGGCTATAGTGAACACACTTCCATAGCTGTTGATAATTCCGGATTTGTTCATGTTTCATGGACTGATACCTATGATGTCACGAATACTGGAAATGATCGTGATGTATACTATCGAAAACTATCTGGTAGGGCTTTTACACCGGTATTACATCAAATTACACCCAATCCCACTGATGATAATGTTGGTATCACTTGGAGTTCTGTAGCTGGTGCAGTAGCTTATAATTTATATCGAGACGACAAACCAATATATTCTGTAGAAGGTATGACTGCTTATGCAACTGTAAACACAACTCATTACATTGATAATTTTGATCAAAGTGGATTTTACTACTATGTAATAACAGCAAATAATAGTATTGGCGTTAGTGATATGTCCAATATGGTATCTGCACGGGTGGAAATACCAATAGATGCACATCAATCTATAATAACCGAAAATAGCTTGTTGATAGAAGCCACGGATGGTGGTTTTGTTAGCTTTCCAGGTGTGTGGTTCGGTGCATTCTTTATTACCACCATGTTAATACGGAAGAAACAAAGTAAACGCAATAATTAATCAAGCTAAGTACAATAGAATATCAAGCGTATTTTTTTTTAAATCTTTATTCATCAATATTTCTGTTGAATTTCTATAAACTGGAGTTCTGATGTCTATTTATAAATATATGAGCTGAATTTTGTTTTATGAATCAATCAACTATCATTCAATCAATCTTGATTCAATTTGAAATCGAATAAAGAATAATATTTATTCTATGTCGTGTAGGAAAAAATAATATGAGTTCGAAATGGGGGATTATTTGGTCATAACGAATTTGTTAAACAGTATCTTTTGTATTATAATGTATCATTTTTAGTGACATCTGGTGATTATTCTTCTTTCTACAATTCTAAGTGTTATGTATAGTCAAATAAACTCATAGACCCATGTGACATGCCTATCTGCACATTTGTCTGAATATCTGTTTGCACACATATGAATATCTGTTCTTATGTACGCGCGTGCGTATGATGAATGGATGGGTGTATAAGATTGTGTAATATCACTAAATATGATGGTAAAAGTTGTAATGTATCGACGTTTCTAATTAATTAGACAATCATTAATTATATTTATCAAATGATATGTCTTTTTTTCTCTTAACTATTCTGAATGATCTGGGTGAAGATAGGTTTGAATGAGTCAGTTTCTTTACCTAACTATTAAACTAATAACAATAATAAAATCAATGGTAAATAACAATAAATCTAATAAAATAATAAAAAATATAAAACTTATATATTATCTTGAAATAAAAAAATAATTGCAAATTTAAACTATCTTGGTAACTTGGTACTTGTTTATTAATTCTAATAAACTCAAACAAAAACAATAATATATTAAAAAATAATTTAAAAACAAATATAATTCTTATATAAAATATAAATATCTAATAAAAACAATAAATAAATAATATATGATGAAAAATATTAAAACAATATACTTGTATTAATAAAAATGGTTGTTAATTGATAAAATAGTAAAAATATTTGATAATTAATAAAATAACTATAGTTATTGAAAAAATGTGAAAGTAATAAGTGGTGGGATTATTAACTATAATCATCTGTAAATTAATTTTCTACAGCTATGATGATTTTATATTTTTTATTTTTAAAAAACAATTATCTTTTTATTACATGAAATAATATATTAATTCGTAATATCACAAACAAAAAAACAAAATAGATATTGAAAAATATGAATTACATTTCAAATGCAGAGTAATCATGTTTAGTATCATACGTAATGGTAAGTATTTATTTGTATATGTTATATATTTACTCATCAAAAAATTATATTTGGGGTGGTTTAATGATATATTAATAAACTCTCAAAATACGCAGCTTATAGTTTAGTATTATGGGAATATATGCAATAAAAATGATTATTTATAAAATAGAAAAAATATTAAATAAACAACCAGATTAAATAGGTTGAAATTCATAAATATATATACTATAAACTTTAAAAATTAGTAGGTTATAGCTATGAGATACGCAATTAATTGTTTAAAAATAATAATCAAAATAATCAAAAATATAATTTCGGAAATACAAAATAAATTTAAAGTATAAATAAAAATATTAATAGAAAAATAACATAAAAAAATAGAAAAATAA
>JAOUKW010000604.1 GCA_029882335.1 Candidatus Heimdallarchaeota archaeon
CTCAGTGAGTGTGGAAATATGAAAAAAAAGTTGGCAGCCATAGTCAATCAGCTAAGTGATGAGAATACCAGATTGAATGTGAATACATTTGGCAGTAAAGGTGCTTTGGCAATTGAGAGTATGGCAGATGATACCTCTTGTATGCCCGAGAAGTACTTGCAGTTAATTTGATGGGAAGGCAGTGTGAACTACATCTGGGAAATCCCTATCATAGCTCAATAAAACATGCAAATTGTGGTGGTAACCTGAAAAGAAGCAGGGATCATTATGATATTGCTAGCTGAGGTAAATGTAATATTATGGTTAATACGCATTTGAATGCAGCAATTAACCTGGCTTCGTCCACGATCCGAAACAGAAGCTGAATTCAGCTAGTTTGGCAGATTTTCCAAACTTAAAGATCTAGTGTAATGTACACTTTAATCTCAGATGTAAGGTTTTACATCGCCTAATTTATATTAAATTAATCAGGTGCTCAATTATTGACCTTTCAAAAATACTTTACAGATCCAAGTAATTTGGAAGAAATATCATATCTCAACTCTCGAGTTTACCTGATTGATAATGACATAATTATCTGGAAACATCTTCCCTATATGACAGAGTTATCATTAGAAGTAATGAGTAAGAAATTACTGGATTATAATGATAAAATAGAAAGGAAATACATTATAGTTGATATGACAGAGTTACAAGAGAGATTAGACAAAAGACTGCGTTTACGATCAAGGGAAATTGTTAATATGTTAAGTAATGTAGAACATATGATATTCATTTTTGGTAAAAAAAAGATGCTACCGATCCTCATAAATCTAGTTATGAAGATATCAAGATATCCGAATTACGCTCAAAAGAACACTTTAGAGGAAGGTATCTCGTATATTCAATTTATTAAATATCTTAAAAATATTTGAGAGAAAGTGTGATTAAACTCATTATTTTTGTTAATAGAATAAATAATATTTTTTATTAGAAATAAGAGATTTTTTGCTTCTGATCTATGGTTAATTTGGTATCATTATGTTTTTTATACGGTCTTTGCATTTCAGATAAACTTTCTGCAACAATAATATCTACTGCCTCTTTGAATTCTTGTTGGTATTCTAGAAAGGATTCCACTCGAGAGTCGTCGCAAAATGCTCTGAAGGTAGTAAATGTAGATAAAATATTGGAGTTAATTTGATTTATTAAATCAGGGATATAATTTAAAGTGGACCTTTTGGGAATCTGTGTTGCTATGAAATAATCTTCAATGTTCGATATAACCCAAGTAGAACAAGATGTTTCTACTTTGGTCAATAAATGTGATTTACGAGGACATTCGTTGAGACTAGTGGAATATGAATTTTTTGAAAATAACACCACTGCACCAAGGAAACCTCCTATTAATCGTGGGTCATTCTTCATACAAGTTGAATTATACTCACGATCTAATAATGGAAGTCCTGTTTTATGGACAACATACACATGAGATATCTTGTCGGTATTGATTTCTTCAAGGTTTTGAGAATTCATAAGTATTATAATACAGACTAGTTAATAAATACTAATGCTAGAGATTCTAGTATATATATTACTTAAAAGTGGTATAAATTTTGTTTAAACATGTTAAATTGAATTTATTTTTACGCTACAGAAAGTTATGTTAAGCGGGTTTTTATAATATTACATATTTTGACGCGTAAGTAAATAATTTTCATTTTTTATTATTTAAAAGTAATTAAAAACGATATAATTTAAGAAAGGAAAAGTATTTCTTTATTACAATATAAATATATTTATATATGTTGCCACATATATTAAACCTATGAAGGCGGT
>JAOUKW010000208.1 GCA_029882335.1 Candidatus Heimdallarchaeota archaeon
CCTGGTAGATCAATTGAAGCAAAATTACGAATTGATACAAAAAGTAATACTTTATTTGCTGGATTTTCAGGTAAAGGTTTTGAATATGAAATAAATAAAACAATTAATAACCCAGTTTTAACTGGGGACATAATGGTGATGAATATGAAATCATCACTCCTACAACATGAATCAATTCTAATAGATAATATTTTAATCCACGGCTATTCTATTGAAGAATTTGTAGGTGGTCTTTCAGATCCATATTACCAATCTAAATATAGTGTTTTTAATGTAAATATAAATAAAAATAAAGAATTAAGTGCCCGTTATTTGAGTGTTAGTGTTGCTCCATTATTAGAATATGTAAATATTGAATTATATATAGGATCTAACTATATCGGAACTAAAGTCGCTACATACAATACATTAAATTCACAACAAGAATTAGTATTTTATATTGATGAAGACATAGATACGACTCGAATTCAAAATGTTTATATAAAAACAGATGGAATTGTTCGTTTGTATTTTATTGGATATTTAGAGGAAAATAATCCTGATGAAGTTTTAGTTGCTCATAGTGGCACTGGTAATGCATTCAATAATGCATTTCAGAGAATTGCATTTAATGAAATTAAAAATGGAAATCAAAGAATAGACAGTACATCAACAAATCAATATTTTGTAGATAATAACTTTGCATCTACTATTGAATTAGATGGATCTATAACAATGACTAGCACTGGGAAAAGTTTATTTACTAATGGAGTTGTTGATCCAACAGCAACATCATACCAATTTGGTATTAGAGACGGAGCGATCGATGGATTTTGCACCCCAGCTGAGTTAGGAGGTTATTATAATTTTAGCCTATTTCCAAATTATCAACTAGATCCACTTCGATGTTATCAAAATTTTGACACAGCGTATGAACGACCTGATGCTTCTATAATTGGAATACACACAAATAATATTCCACATTGGATAATAATTCAATTTAATGTTAGAGTTGGTGGAATTGGTGGTTCTAGTACTGTTACTATGCCATTTTATTTATTTGTTAATGTTAATGGTGCAACCGGTGGTCCTCCAGTTAGCTATGGTATAAGGAATCTTAGTTATTTACAATCTGGATCTATTAATAAACTAGGTGACCTAATGGACCTAAATTTAGCTGGTGTCAGTGATAATTATGCATGGTCAACAGTAAATATCAATTCTCGTGGATATGTACTGATTGATCTGAATAATGAAATAAATAGATTTGTTGGTAAAATGGATGCATTGGTAGATACAAAGAAAATTCAATTTACAGGGGTATTAAGTAATCTTCTACAAAATTTAAGATTTTGGGCACCAAATCAAATTCCAATTGCTACTGAAACACCTACAGTTTATGAAGGTGCAGATCCTATGGATTTTATCACTGGTAATATCATTGGTTCTTCAGATGGTTATGATTTAACCTTTGATGGATTTTCTGGAGCTGGTTTTTATACTTCTTCTAGTGACCCTCTGATAGTTTATGATTTCTTCTTTATTAAAGATCCAAATTACACTAAATTCGTTGCGGCAGAAAATAGATATAGTTCTTATTTTGGAGGAGTTAATGGTGGTAATCAATGGACTAAATTACTCACTTCTGATACAGGAGATGTGGATTTAGCATTACCAACATTCACAGATCCCAATAAGATTAATTCTGCATTAATCACATTTACTATTAATTCAAACACTGGATCATTGGCACGTTTCAGGCTAAAATCGAATATGCCCTCACTGATTTATATCAATGAGGTATTAGTAGCTACCACTACTGATATAACAGATAATTTTCATCCATATAGTGTTGTAGGTAATACATATCTCAAAGGTGGATCCAACACTGTTCGAATTATAGCCTTGCATCCTTCTGATAGATTTTCTGAAACTAATGTAGTATATACTAACGTGGGAAGTCAAGCAAACGAATGGGTAGTTGGCTTCAAATTATTAGCTGACCATGGTTTGAGTTATGATATGGTTTCTGGAGATCAACCTGGGTTTACTGATGATTTCATTTCTCAATGGACTTCTTCAACCACATTACTCAACTTATTTGGTAAGCGATATGATGAATACATGGTAAATACAGAAAAGAATGATTTAGGTATATTTCATGATAGTATTTTACTTCCTGGAGAAACATTCTCTCTAAAATCAGATCCTAATTTCTCATCCCGAATGACTAGTGGTATAACTTCAGAAGAAGCAACAATTCAATTATTACGCGCATCAGACCTTGCTTCTGCATTCTACATAAATAATGATGTGACTGATCCTGAAGGGAAATTTATCGCGACTTCTACGTTCCATTCGACAATTGATTATAAACCTATGGTATTTCGTATATTCATGAAAGATTTTGATAATCTATATGCGTTAATCATAGATAAGTATCAACTATCAAAAATAGATACCTATGATCCTACATTAAATCAATTTATCGTAGTAGATCGTCAAACAGGAACTGAAGTTTCTTCAATATCTTCTACAATTACTATGTCTCCATTTGATGAAGAGTATACTGTATTACAATTTGAGATGCCAATAATCGCTGGTATTCATCGTATCAGTCTAGCAACTCAACTTCTAAGTGGTCAAAATATTACTAATTTTGTAGATGATGGAGCATTAGATATCGGTATACAATTACAATCCAAAGTTGGAGGAAATCCATCATTCTTATCCGATGATATATACACCTTCCTTAAACCACATGAATATGATCCAATGAATTTCAAGGAAAATTTCAGACAATATGTTGGATTATCACAAGATGAAGAAGGTGGAGGTGGTATGAGTTTTACATCATTATCCAAAAAACACGAAGGAACTCGTTCTCTATCATCTTCATGGTTTATGGCCAGAGATGGAACTCCTCATTTGAAGAGAGAAACATTTGTTGGTTTTGAATCTGATGCAGGGCCTTGTGAAGCACTAGCTCCAAACTCTAATCTTGCTCAATCAGGTATGATTTATACCAAAATAACCATTGACCCTGGTACAGCTCAACAGGCATCTGCAGTATATCAATCTTATGTGGATTATACAGCCAATTCACAATCTGGCGTGTCTAACCTATATAATCAGTTATCCTATAATTCACTGGATAAATATACTGTTCAATTATCTCAAAGAACCTCTAACTATAGGAATGATGTAATATCATTATCTGATTATGGCTTTCAACTTCAAATCTTAATTGATGGATATCATCTGGTATTTAATAACCAGACAATAATTCAATCATTAGATTATCGTGGAAAACCAGTAGACCTAGGTTATAGTACTAACGACATGGTTAGAAATTATACTGAGTTTTATTCATCATATACAAATACATCACAACTAGATGCTATCAATTCAATATCTACATTTTCTATACCCTACGATTATGGTATAACCTATACTAACTATCTAGATGCAATTAGTGGTTCATTCCCATACATGTACCAAGACACAGAAGCTTCATTCATTATATTCGATTCAGGTGATGTATCTGGTGTATTATTACCTGCAAAATCATTTCTAAAATTTGAAACTTCGGATGGTTTAGAATTTGAAATCAATTTATTATCTGGTACAGTTAGAACACATCAAAAACATTCATTCAATTCAAGAGTATATAAACCATATGAAGGAAAGACATTTATCGTTGATTTTTACGATATTTATGGAATATCAGAATCAACAATTCTTCCAACATCAATAATCAATATATTCCAAGAATTAACTAATAGTCATTGGAAACCAGGTATTGCATCTGGTCCTGCAACCGCATTTTCTTTCGCAAAAGCTCAAGCATTTCAAGATCCTAACTTCTTTAATATGGTAAATCAACTGAATACACCACCACCAGTAGATGATGATGATCAAATTGACGCTGTTGCAGAAGCAGTTAGTAAAGGTATACAAAAAGCATCTAAATATATCAAAGGTGCATTAGATTATGCAAAGAAAGTAGTAGAAACTGCAGCAGAAGATCCATCAAAAGCAGTAGACATGATAGTAGAAGATGTTAATGGTTTATACACAGAAATATCCGATGCCATTGGTGATGTTTCTGAATGGTTCATCAATAGTGTATCTGTATATTATCAATATCAATGTGCTATTGCATATAATCTATTGGCATTTGGAATTAAAATTGTTGCCAAGATGTATAACGCAATAAAAGCAATGTTTAACGAATACATTACCGAACCACTCAAGAAAGTTTTTAATGATGTAAGTGACTTTATTGCTGAAATTTTCTATAATTTTGAACAAGATACAATAAATGACGCTGATGATGCCGAAATCACTGCTTCTTCTGAACCAACTAAACCAAGTTACGTCAAAAATAGAAAGGATATACAAAGTGCAAATTCACTTCTTGATATAGCATTACGTTGGCAATTAGGTTCGCAAATTGAGATAATCGCCGGATATCTGGATCTACTATTCAACGCAAGACGAGATATGCTATTTCTAACTTTCTGGGGTGCTGTATTTGGTTCCGCTGTTGGATTTACCTATACTATGGCAGACCTATTTCCTGATTGGGAAGAAGATCAAACAACCTCATCAGAATCTTATAAGAAACATATTGCAATTCCTACAAAATTCATTGGTGCAGATGTATTGATGATGGATGCTCCTGTTAAACATTTGAAAGGTTCTGATTCTATGGTTAAATTAAAGGCAAATATCATGGAAATCATAATTAAGACTTTTGGCTTCAGTCTTACATATGACATAACACCAATTGGATCACAACCTCTAAATTCAACCAAGAACTTCCAGAACTATGATGTCATTGCAAGACCGAATCTTGATAATTCAACTTGGCACTACTTCTTCGCACTGAAAAGTGACTTCAGATTTCCATTAACTCTTAGACAATTACTTCCCCTAATTGGTATTAACGAACGTTTCCTATCTGTATTAATCGATGGTGCAAGGAATCTAATATTTACTTCTCTATCCAACTGGTTAGGTGAAGGTGTAATCAATGATTACAATAATGGATATACAGTACAACAAATTAGAACAAGAAATCCAAATCATCCAATGGCAGCAGTACTTATACCCTTACTTGGTGATATTACAACTTTACTTACTCGTTTAGATATCGGACTTGTATTCACTCTTGGAACCGAAAATTGGGGTTTAGTTGGTCTCGATGCAATAGATAGTTTCAAAATGAACGCACCTGCTGTTGGTCCAGGTTCAGGAGACGATGCCGATTCATACAAGACAGACGAGTTTGGAACCCAAACAGATGAGAAGAAATGGAGCTTCAACGTTGGTATATCTGATAAAACTTGGATATTTATTGTAGAACTACTCATGAATTTTATCCCCGGATACGGAGATTTAATCGGTGTATTACAATCATTCAGAGACTTAATAATGGGAGATACCTTCTTAGATAAAGCAATTAGCTTTGTCATGCTACCCATGGATTTGAGAAGCTTTGGTGGAGAAAAAGTAGCTACAGAAATTGCTAGAAAAGGAGCTACCGAGACTGCTAAAAAAGGTTTGGAAGCTGGATCAAAGGGTGTAATAAAGGGATTTCTGGGACGCTTAGATAATGTCGTAGGTAAAGTAGGAGAAAAAGTATTTTATGCCGGTGGAGGAAGTGGAATGAAAAATGCTTTTAAAACACTATTTTGGCCAGTTATTGTACTCAAACGAAAGTTATTTGGGTCCAGTGTACCTAAGAGCTTATTTGCCGTAATTGAGAAAAGTGTAGGTAAGCATACAGATAAATTGATGAAAAAGGTAAGAAATACTGTCTCTGAAAGTGCAGGAGATGCTTTTGAAGTAGTAACCAAAGATAATATGGATCAATTAGCCAAGGAATTTGCTAGTGAAACTGCAGATGTAGCTAAGCGATTAACAGGCGAATTGGAAGTTATTAAAAAGAAACTCATTGATGATATAGACCTTGATTTCAAAGATAGCGGAATACAGACAAAACTATCCGGAGGTTTCGATTCTCTTGAAAAAGATGCTAAAATCAAAGAAATCGATTTATGGATTAAGAATCCTGAATTTATTAAAGATATGGCTGCTCAAGAAGCTGGTCTTAAGGTTTTTAAAGGTGATTGGGATAAATTAATGAATCCACCGAAAAAACCAAAACCACCATCTGAATCAGCAATACTCTTTAAATTGGCTACCAGTAAACTAGGTAGTAATTTAATTGAGTTCTTCTCTTACTTTGGAAAATTCATCGGATCATTGTTGAAGACCATTAAGGAAATTGCTGAATCAATTGCAGGATTTGGATATTTATTCAAATCCGGATTAGATGATGTACCTCTGAATAAATTTAATTTCATTGATATATTCAAAGAGAGTGATTCAGATCGATATATCGATGATTTAGTAGCTAGTGGAAAACTCACTAAAGCAGAAGCTGTAGATTTAAGAAGCGAAGTTCATGATATATTAAAGAGTAAGGGTGAATTTAATGCAAATGTTTGTACTAGACCAGCCGGTACTATCGATGATAATATTGAATTAACATGTGAAATATCTCAAAAAGCAAAAGATCAAAAAATAAATCAATACACTACAAATTTAATTAAAAAAGCACAAGAAAATATAAGAATGAAAAAAGTAATGCAGGAGGTAAATGAAGAAGGAAATCCAAAGGAATTGGGATTTTATTTAAGCAATGACGAACTAAAACAGTTTGATATTAGAGATATAGATACTTGGCCTGATTCACTGAATAATGCACAGGATATTACGGTAATTACAGGAGGTAAACCATTTGCAGAAGTTGGTGAAAAGGAAATTGCTGAAATTCGAGTGGTAATTTTCAGTAGAATTACAGATGATTTAATGGTAGATGTGAGAAAGTATTTTTCAGAAGATATGATTGGCAAGTCAGGAATTGAGGATCATTTAGTTAAAATTAAGTCATCATATTTAGCAACACGTGGTAAAAAAATAGAAATTCCAGATAGTAGTGGATTAATTGCTGAAATAGATGGTGCTATCCGATCGATTGAAGCTACTATACCTTATATTAAATCACTACCTAACTTACAGGCAGGATTAACTGATGAAGCTTTACTAAATTTGATTAAGCAATCAACTTCCATACTAAAATCCAGTGATAATTCCTTTGATTTAGCGATTTTTCTACAAAAGAAAGATTTATTAGATAACGTCGGAGAAAGTGTGGGAAATGAATATTTAATTTTTATTGGTGAAGCTAAGGGTAGATCGAAATTGTTAGATCAACTTGATAAAAAAATTAGCATGATAAAATA
>JAOUKW010000209.1 GCA_029882335.1 Candidatus Heimdallarchaeota archaeon
TTTTAGTACAATTCGGAATAATGAATTTCTATCAATAATAAAACAAATAAATTGAATAGGAAGTTTTTGAAGTTCAGAGATAATATATTTTCTATAATTGGCGTCACCTCTTTCAATAACTTCTCGTGTATCAACAATTGCATAAAAGAATTCAAAATTGGAAGTAAGTTCTAATAATTTATCAAACATTATCTTACTTGCTTCATAGGATCTATATTTGAGAGATTTAAATATGATAGTGTCATCTTCTAATAAGTATACACGATCTTTTATTTCTTGGATTTCAGCTTGATTTAATGTCTCGTGTATTTTATTAGTGGACATAACCATCTTTATACGAATACTGTATTTTAAATCCATTGGTATGATATAAATTTTTGATTATATTATAGATTAATTGAAATTTCTAATTTTCGAACTAATTCTTTATATCGATTTCTAACCGTAACTTCTGTTACAGTTGCTGTTTCTGCAATCTCCCTCTGAGTCCTTCTTTCACCTTCTATAATCCCTGAAATATAAATTGCAGCGGCAGCCAAACCAGTTGGATCTTTACCAGCGGTTAATCCATTTTGTTTTGCATCATTTACTAAATCAATAGCTTTTCTTGCAGTAGTTCCAGTTAATTTTAAATCAGCAGCGAACCGTACAATGTAATCAGTTGAATTTGCTAAAGGTATTTTTAAACTTAGCTCGTGGATCATTAATCTATAACAACGACCTAATTCTTTTTTAGACACTCTGGAATTTTTTGCTATCTCATCCAATGTTCTAGGTACACGTCTCTGTCGTGCAGCTGCATACGCAGAGGCTGCAACCATAGCCTCAATGGATCTTCCTCGTATTAATTTCTTCATAATTGCTTGCCTATAGATAACTGATGATGTTTCTTTTACTGATCTAGGCAATCCCAACTGTGAAGATAATCGATCTAATTCACTCATTGCATGGGCAAGGTTTCGATCTACAGGTGAGTGTACTCTACTTCGAGTATGCCATTTTCGTAGTCGGTGCATCTTCTGTCTTTGTGCTCCAGATAATTTGTTTCCATGTGCATCTCTGTCTGCCCAATCAATTTGTGTTGATAATCCTTTATCATGAACAGTATATGTTGTTGGAGATCCAACTCTAGCCCTTTTGTTTCTTTCTGCAGAATTAAAAGCTCTCCATTCAGGTCCATCATCAATTATTGAATCTTCGATAACTGCACCACATTCACTACAAATAATATCCCCTCGATTAAAATCCTGAATTGTCGCTTTTGACCCACAATCAGGACAAGCAGAGCTAACTATTTCTGTTTTTTTTCTTTCCAATGAAATTTGTAAACACCCTAAATTCCAGCACATCAATCTATATGTACCGGTATATCAGTTCTCCACTAATTAAATATATAAACTTTGTCCTTGACAAATCAATTTTAAATTATTGAATCTGTTTTTTTATTTAAATTTTACCCATAAAATTATTAAATTATTAAACTAATACGAAGATTTTCTCTTTAAAATCCTTCAGAATGCGGAATTTTAAATATTAATAAATGTATTATATATTTATTTTTTTGTAAAATAAATCAAAATTCCATATGGTCTATTCTTAATTCAAATTATCTAAAACTAAAGGAATAAGACTTGTAAATATAGATCCCAATACCAGCCAACTAAATTGAATTAATTAATTTAGCTATATTATATTATAATAATCAAAATAACGAATATAACAAAATTTATCTAATTTTCAATTTAGTAGAATACAAATATATAATTATCTTTCTGATATTTTAAGAAATATGAGAGAAATACCTAATGGAATTCCAGAACTGTGTAAAAATCTCATTTTGGATACGTTGCAAATAACTCCTTTATCAAATGCTATATTTAATATTGAAGAATTAGCCGATGTTATTAATCAGTTTATTGAATTAGAGGGAAACAAGTCTAATTGCATTGAATTATCTACAAATTATATTGATACGTTGATTATAGGAGATATTCATGGTGATGTTACATCACTAAATAAAATCGTATCCCACTTTTTAGAAGGTAAGGTAAATTCAATGGTATTTTTAGGCGATTATGTGGATAGGGGAGATGATTCACTAAAAGTAATAATAACACTACTTAGTTTAGCTCTTGCCTTTCCTAATAATATTCAATTATTAAGAGGGAATCATGAAGATAGTGCATTAAATAGAAGATATGGATTCACGAAAGAATTATATCAAAAATATCCTGATAAGGGAGATTTCTCTGCAATTGAAAGTTTGTTTGACTTGTTATATGAATATTTTTCACTATCTGCTTTAACACCAGGAGGTACAATATGTTTTCATGGTGGAATACCAAATGGTTTAGAAAAGATACAATCATTACAAAAGATCCCTAAACCACATTCACAAGTAATTTTAATGAATGAAAATAGAGATGAATATTATCAATATCTTCAACAAGTTATGTGGAATGATCCTGATGAGAATATGAAAGAGGGTTATGGAAATTCGAAAAGAGGTAGTAATTTTCATACGTTCGGTTCCGAAGTTACAGAAGAATTTCTTAGTAAAAGTAATGCTAAAAGAATTGCAAGAGCACATGAATCTCATAGAGGAGGGTTTCAAAATATCTTTAATGGTAAGTTACTTCATATTTTTTCAAGTCAACCATATTTTGGATTAGTTAAAAAGGCATATATAATCCACGAAACACCTGAGAAAACTACAATAAGAGATTTAGATTTTAATGAATTTTTAGTCCTATAAATAAATTAAATATAGATATCATATCTATCTTAACCATAATTAATATAACAACAAATGTTATAAAATAAATATGAATATAAATGATAAATTATTTCTAATTTTTCTTGGATTTTCGCTTGCTGTTCCTTTAGGCCCAATAAATATGGAAATGATAAAACAAACTTTAGCAAATAGAAAACCTAAAAGAGGTTTAATTACAGGTATTGGAGCAATGACTGGTGATTTCACTATTGCTTTGACAATTTTATCTATTGGAACGACTTTATTTATATCCCTTCTAAAAGTAAAAATTATCATTAGCATATTGATATTAGTTAACTTTTTAATCCTTATGTATTTTGGAATTAGTGCTTTAAGGATGGAAATAGCGATCCCAAAAAATGAAGAATTAATAGATAAAGCACCAATTATGAATTATGAATTACTTTCATCGTATTCTTCAGGTTTATTTTTGGTAATAACATCGCCTTGGAGCTATTTCTGGTGGGCTTCATTTGGTCCATATATTTTTACCAAAGGTTATGAGATTAGTACGTTTAATCAGAAATTAGTTGTAATTACTTATTTTTTGGTTGGTATTTTTTTATGGATTTCAATCATGAATTCTATTTTATACTTAACGAATAAATATTCAACTGAAAAAATAATTTCTCGGATAACTAAAGGCAGTGGAATAATTATTATAATATTTGGTTTAAAAATCCTTCTTGATGGATTTTGCCTATTTACTTCTTGTTGATAATTATTTTCAATAATATTAGTTTATGATTTATTAATGATCACATGGATCAGCATGAATAATTATCTCCAAATCACGAATATTCTGTTTCAGATCTTCCTCAATTTGATGTAAAATTGAATGAGTTCTTTCAAGACTATATTCACGATTTACCACGACATGTAATTCTGCATTTAATTGACGTCCGCTCCATCTTGCTTTGACGTTATGAACACTTTGAACTTCGTTATTTGAGGAGGTTAAATTATGTATTTTATCAATTATTTCAGGCTCCACACCATCAATAAGTCTAATAAGAATCATCCTCGATGAATCTTTTAATATTATTATAATTATCACCCCAATTACCAAACCAACTAAAGTATCCAATATATATAATCCGAAGATTGCCCCTATAGCACCAATTAATACAGATAATGAGATAAAACCATCAATTCTACTGTGATAACCATCAGCAATTAATGCATTTGAATTAATTTGTTTACCAATCCTAATTCTATAACTTGCAACTAATTCATTGCCAATAAAACCAATAATAGAAGCAGCAATTAATACCCCTATATTCTCAATCGGCACAGGATTAAAAAATCGTATAATTGATTCTTTGACAATCAGGTATGCACTCCATGCAATCATTAATAGAATAAATAATCCCGCTAGTTCCTCAATTTTACCATACCCATAGGTAAATTTCTTTGATTTTTTCCTCCGAACAAGTCGATATGCAAAAAATAGAGGTACAGAAGTTAATGCATCTGAGAAATTATGAATAGTATCAGCAAATAAAGCCATACTATTTGTAATGATAACCACGTAGACTTGTAAAATAGCTGTAATCATTAATCCAAAAAAAGATAGTTTGACTGCTTTCATACCAATTTCCGTCTGTTCATCAAAATTAATTTCCATGCTTGGTTTATGATCATGGGTATGAAATATTGTGGAAAAAAACTTACCAATTATACCAAAGCGATTTTTTTTATGATGATGGTCATGGTCATGGTCATGATGGTGGTCATGATCATCATGAAGATGATGTTCATTTCGAGTTTCATTGGTATGATGGTGGTTGTGCAAATCATGTGAGTTTACAGAATTTGTTTTAGTATTTTCCAATTCATTTAAAGGAGAATCATCTTTTTTGTTATTATGACCCATATTTACAATATACTCTCTTAGATCCTTTAATTTAAAGATTTGTATTTACATAACCATATTAAAGTAGAATAGAAATTCTATTTTGGAATAATATAATTTAATGAGGAAATTATGATTGATTGAATTCATTTGAATTTTTCATTTTAGATATTCTCTCTTGAAGTTCTTTTAATTCGTTCTTTAATTTAACCTCCAATTTTTTATTATTTACTACATCAGTCATGGATTCCAATGGATTGGAAGTTGAATATATATTAATATTCGAGATAAGTTTTTTTTGAAGAGTCTCTAATTCTTCTTTCAATGATTTTTCTTGTGACAACAAATAATCATAATTTTCTGTGGTCAAAAATAAACAAATGTCTTTCAACAACTTATTTATATTAATTTTTGTACTGATGAAAATATTATTTCTTTACAAATTAATATTTTAACAATATTTTGCATATTATATTATTAACAAACATCTACACAAAGATTTGTTAAGATTAGAATTATTCAACATTTGAACAAGATTTATTTCCTGTTATAATAGTACTTATTAAAGTAACTATGATAAACAAATTATCAGATTTACAGAAATTATTTGATTATATTTATAATAGTAATTGAGATAGATATAGTATGTCTTAATTGTGTTTTAATTGTAATGAAGAATTATTTGAAAATAATATTTTTTGTATGTTTTGTGGAGAAAAACATGAGAATATACAAAATAAAGTTAAAATCCAAGAAGAACCCTCAAATATAAACAATATACCTAAGGAGGATTTATTGGAATTAATATCTATCTTACAAGAAGAAATTGAAAATCTTCAGCCTTTGAAATCACAAAGATATAGTTTGGACATCGAAATTCTTGAATTTAAAAGTCAGCTTGGTAGAGTAAATAACTCATTAAAAGAATTAGAAAAACAACTAAGAATTAAACAGAACAAATATGAAAAATTCAAGAATAGCTTTTCATTTAAAAAATTGATTTTTAAATTAGTTCGAAAGTTTGACAAGACTCTCGAAACTATAAAATTAGAATACATTAAGGTATTAAATGAATACAAGAGTGTCGAAATGGATAAAGGTGATTTAGTCAAACTAATAAAAAACAGGAATGAAGAACTTAATTATATTGATTCCATCTTACAAGATGAAAATAGAATGAATTATAAGATGCATCAAATGGAAGAAGAATTGAGTAAATTTATTAAAGATGGAAGATTAAATGAATTACAAGCTATACTTGCTCAAAAAATTGATGAAATGAAAGAGATCACTGATGTTAAAAATAAGACCGATAAGATTTATAGATACTTAACTATGGCAAGTAAAAACTATCAGGATGCGGTCGAAATTTTAAAATTGTCTAAAAGTATAGATCTTATTAGAATTGATTCTTTAAGTTTAAAATATGTTGATGTTGATTTCCTTGATGTCAATCCTAAGAAAAAATCAGAAAATAAAAAAACGTCTATGCAACTAATTCAAAAAGCAAGTAGATCAATTTACATAGCCTACAAATTATTAAAATCAACTAAATTTCCAAATAATAGTTTGTTTTCTAACTTTATTGATGAAAAGCAACTCTATAATACTCCAGTAGATGACCTTGTTAAACAAATATTTGGAGACTTAAAATCAATTTTTAGAAATAGTAATCCATCATTAATCATACACACAACAGTTGTAAAGGTGAAGGAGCAAATTATAGCATTTAAACCGATTTATTTGAGTAATAAGGAAACATTTGAATTTAAGCAAACTGAAATAAAAGAAATAAAAGTTGACATCAAAAATCTTAAAAAATCATTAATTGCTGAATTAAAGGGAAATTAGTTAAATATTTAGTTGAATCAAACAATTAATAAGTAATTAATTATTGTGATAAATTTCATTTTCTGAATTAATGATGACTTAAATAAGTTAGTCAAAACCAATAAAAACTTTAATTTGATTATTGAATGAATTAATATGATAATAAGACATTAACTTGGATTCAATAATGAAATTAAAAATTTCAAGATTTAAAACTAATAAAAACTTGGGATTTATATTGATTTTTCAATTTTAATGACTTGTTCATTTATGGTGTCAATGATCAATTATTTAAATAACGAATAAATTATGTAATTTATGCTTGGTGAATACTTTTGTCTATAATCAATTTATTATCTTAAAGCAGAAGCATAATATCAAGTTATTTTTAAATTTTCGATTTGATGATTATGGCACATAAGGTTTATTTATTTAATACATTATCCCGAAAGAAGGAATTATTTACTCCACTAAATGAAGACATTACAACTGTATATACTTGTGGTCAAACAGTGTATGAAGATGTTCATGTAGGAAATGCAAAAACCTATGCTGTATGGGATTTATTGGTTAGAACCTTACGACATCTTGGTTTTGATGTAAAACACGTTCAGAATTTTACTGATGTTGGACATTTAACAGATGATGCAGATGCGGGTGAAGATAAAATTATCAAAAAAGCAAAATCACTAAATACACATCCTATGGAATTAGTTGATAGTCAAATTGAAGAATATTATGAGGTAATGGACGAAATAAAAATTCAAAGACCTCAAATTGCTCCCCGAGCAACAGGTCATCTAATAGA
>JAOUKW010000605.1 GCA_029882335.1 Candidatus Heimdallarchaeota archaeon
AGGTTTATCTAAAAATATTAAACGTTTAATGCATATAATCCTTAATTAAAACCTCAAGTAAGTTTAATGTAGTGTAATCATTAACTGTCAGATTTATTTGTTTAATTCCATTGTTTTCTAATTCATTAATTTGAGTAATTACTTGTGTTGGTGTACCAACTAAACGTAAATCATTAAAGTCTCCAGAACTAGGTGCAGACATCCCCATTTCTATGAATCGTTGTCTATAGTTTTTCACCCCAACTTCCACCTCCTTTTCATCTGCACCCAATATTACTGCACGATTTACTGTAGTAATGATATCATTATAGTCTCGATCTTCATTTTTGCAATGTTCTTCTAGTACATTCAATTTATGTCTTATTGTACTTAATGAACCACCAAAATTTGACATTTGTGCATATTTAGCAACTAACTTGAGTGTTTTTTTCTCCCCAGCACCTCCTATCAAAATGGGAGGATGAGGTTTTTGAATAGGCTTCGGATTGATATATGCACCATTTAGATGTATCTCTCCCTTTTGCAATGTTACCTCTTCGTTGCTTGTCCAAAGTGCAAGTAATCCTTGAATATAATTTTCTAATAATGAAAAACGACGCGCTAATGTTCCTAATTCTAAACCAAACATCGTGTGTTCTTTATCATACCAACCAGAACCTAATCCTACAATTATTCTACCATTGCTAATATGATCTATTGTTGAAATCATTTTTGCAAAGACTCCCAAATTTCGAAAAGTTACAGGCGTAACCATAGTTCCCAGTTTGATTTTATCAGTTACCACACTCAGTGCAGAAATTAAAGACCAAGTCTCAAATAATGATGATTTATTTGGGTCGGGAGTTCGGATTAGATGATCTGCAAACCACAGAGAATGAAATCCTAGCTCATCATATTTTATTGCTAATTCCTTGTACTCCTCAAATGTTTCTTTGGGAAGAAATGGTGATGAACCATGAATATAAATACCAAGTTCCATAAATATCGAATTGGAGTAAAAGTAAATAATGTTTAGTGATATTCACAATTATTTGCGTTAAAAGTATGATCCTTATGAGATTTTATTCGTATATAATTTTAAAACAAACCCTCCTTGTTAATTTTGTTAACTGAGCGAGATTTAATGTCTATATTCAACAAAATGTTCGAATTTATTAAGTACTGATATTTTAAATAACTAAGCAATATATAAATTCAAACGTACAAAGCTTTTAAAATTTCAAATAGGAAATAACTCTGTAATAATGAAAAATCTTGTATCTATTTTATCTGTATTAAATATCAATTTATCAGAAAGAATGATCCAAGAAGCATTAACACATTCAAGTTGTAAATTTGACAATCTTGGAATAAAAGATAATAAACAGCTCGAAACATTAGGTGATTCTGTTATTGATTTAATTGTTATTGAAAAAATTATTACTCTTCAACCTGAAATAAAATCAGGAAAACTCACAAAAGAAAAAAGTAGACTGGTAAATAATCACACTTTAAGTGTAATAGGATTTGAATTAGGAATTCATCATTATCTTAAAATTTCAGATAAGTATGAAGTTGTAGATAACGACATCGCAAATTGTTTTGAAGCAATCATAGGTGCGATATACCGAATATTTGGACTTCAAAAATGTAAAGATTTTATTCATTCGATTTGGTCGGATATAGAATTAATAGCAGAAAATAAGTTAATTAAATTATCTGAAGCATCAGTTGTTTCAAATCCAATCGGCTTTTTACAGGAATTTACCCAAAAACATGGAATACCTTTACCAAATTATGATTTAATATCAACGGGTGGAACTTCACACCG
>JAOUKW010000606.1 GCA_029882335.1 Candidatus Heimdallarchaeota archaeon
AGGAAATTACCTATTGCCATTAATCCACTAACAAGGAGTTTTACACCTGCTTCAATGAAATTAGTTAATTTCTTATCCCAAGATAAAGGATCAGCAGGATTACTAATAACCGAATTTTCTCTTCCCACCCAGGGGATGGAATACAAGACATCACTGGGTAGACCTAATTTGGAATGTGTATCTATAATTTGAGTCCAGCTATAGGTTAGTGTATCATTGAAATCCTTGAGAACAAGATCCCTGAATAGATTCACTATATTGGGTATATATTGTTGATCATCAAATACTATGGTTCCTTCGATATTTTCACTTCGGTTAATTTAATACTGACCTTTTCTAAATAATTGTCAATCAGTTTGTTAGCCTCGTCTGTGAATTCATATTTTTCAATTTCATTCATTTTTTACAAATCTCCTATATTTTCTACTGTAAGCATATCCTTAGACATAAGTACAAATAAATGTGACTGATTGCAATCTATTGTCATAATATACAAAATAGGGTAGGTTATTCTATAATCTAATAAGACTAATTGAAGACCTCATTAATACCTTAAAAAGCTAAACTTTATTGTTCCATTAAAGTATCTATATTTCCACCTATTTATTCTGTTCATGTAATTTTGTTAGCTGAAAATACAACCAACGAGGATAAAATTTCTTTCCATTTGAATTGCAGGTAAGTACAAATTCAATCAATGTATCATTGTAGTTTAGGTTGTTTACCTGCAAATATTTTAAAGAAATTGGTTTTGATAAATCAACACTCCAATTGTATAAATTGTTTCTCAGTATTGGAGATGAAATTTTGGAGTTATACATAATTTTGAATCCGTTGACCTCGATATTATCAATAATTTCTTTAAACATTATTGGTGTGATATTTAAATTTGATTGTATTGTTAAAAATGCAATCTTTATTTCCTTTTCTTGCTCAAAGTGAAGTACTTTCCATGGTTTTACAATTATATCTATCATCACATACACCAAAATAATTAATTCTATCCAAAATAAATAGTAACTCAAAAATCCAGGACCTTCTGATATTGTCTTGTTTAAATATCCTAAAGGAAATGCTATTAACAACAATAAGCCAATAAATAATCCTAAACCTGCTATAGCCATTATATGAAAAAATGTCCTTTGTGAGATACCTGAGGCCATTATATTCAAATTTTGATCCTGATATATTGAGTCTTTCATATTAGTTATTCTCCTATTTATTATATAAATGAATTTATAATAGCAAAAAACAGAGAAATCCCCATATATATTGAATAATAAAGGACATTTTTACCATGATGACTAGCAAGAAATGATGCTGTAAAATTAGTAAATGCAGCTACATTAATAATAACACTATTCTTTATATGAGCTATATCCGTTGTAGTTAAAACAATTTTCGTAACCAAAAAAAAGATTTCTGCAATCAATAATGAAACATCAAGAAAGATAATCGTATTTTCAATAGACATTTGTTGAAGTGCTCTAAATGTTGTCCTACCAAATATTATTCCCAATGTCACACATATGGCAATGATATAAAGTGTAATGGCAATTGATTTAGTATCTTGATTATAATTATCACCACCGTTAAAGCCATAAAATGTTGTTAACGAAGTTAATCCTATAAAGTATGTTATTAATGTCCCTATAATTCCCTTCACACTTCCTTTGAGTATAAAACTTCCAAGGAATACTGAAACAGTCCCACTTACTAGAGATACAAGAGTAAGAGCCTTATCATCCAATGTGCCAAAATTCTCATTATCACCACTAGTGGAATGTAAATTTAATTGAGATGCAG
>JAOUKW010000210.1 GCA_029882335.1 Candidatus Heimdallarchaeota archaeon
GATAGCAGAAATTATGAATTTCTTAGAAATGAATTGAAAATTCGATTAGTAGATGATATAGATATATTAATTTCAAGACTACACCAACACTACAACTAAAATATAATATTTATAACGTTACTTCCATAGATTTTGCTAAATTTTCTTTCCCATTTATATATGCTATATAGTCTTAACCTACATAACTCAATAAAAAGTTCAAATGATGTAAAGAAGCTTGTTTTTGATTTACCATACTCTCTTTTATTGAATATCACTGGATAATATACGATGTTTGGATTATTTGATATATAGTTCATTTTAATCATAATTTCAGAATCTAAAAACCAACCATTTGAGGATAAATCAAGTATTGAGATATATTTTGTTTTAAAGATTTTTGGCTAACCATTTATTTGATATAATGGTACTAAACAGTAAATTATAATATTTTAATAAAACTAGTTTTCCATCATTTTACAGCCCATGGTGCTTTACCTAAATTCCATATTTTTTCTAAATGAATTAAATCTCTTTCATTATCCATACATTCCCAATATCCTTGATGTTTGTAAATTACAATATTTTTATCATCAACTAGTTTATTGAATACTTCTGTTTCTAAATCACATTCTAAATCAAGATAATTCAATAATTCCTTATTAAATACCATAAAACCACCATTGATTAGCCCTGTAGAAACTTGGGGCTTTTCTGTAAATTTACCCACAAGATTATTTTCATCAATCGATATTTCTCCAAATCTAGATGGAGGATTTACCCCAGAAATGGTAATAATTTTATTGTTTTCTTTATGAAAATTAAGCAAAGCAGTAATATCAATATTTGAAAGACCATCACCATAAGTTAGAAAGTTAATATCATCTAAATATTTTTCAACTCTTTTTAATCGTCCTCCCTTGAGTGTGTTCAAACCTGTATCAACAAGAGTAACCTTCCAATCAATATTATTTGGTTGATAAAGTTTAATTTCATCATTAGAATAATCTATAGTGAAATCTGAATTGTAATAGGTATAATTGATGAAATATTCTTTTATAATTTCACCTTTATAGCCCAAACAAATAACAAAATCATTGTATCCAAATGAAGAATAATAATTCATAATATGCCATATTATTGGTTTATTACCAATTCTTACCATTGGTTTTGGTATTGTTTCAGTAATCTTTCCTAACCGAGTCCCAAATCCTCCAGCTAAAATAACAACTTTCATATCAAATCCAAGGTTTTAATATTTTTAAGGATTTATCTATTATAATTAGAATTAGTCTTAAGGAATTAAGTTTTTGATATTATTTGTTACATCTGCTTATTGATTATTTTCATACCAAGGTATTGTTTTTTCCAATCCCTCTGTTATGTTTGTACTTGGTATCCAATTGAATTTGGTCGTAATTTTGGAAATATCTGCTTTCATATATTCCATATTCCCTATACTAACACTAAACTTGATATTGATATCTGATTTCATTAAATATTTAATAGTAAATACGATATCTCTTAAATTAATCTCAACTCCAAGACCAACATTGTATATTTCATGGTTCTTTATTCCCCAATTATCATAATTTTTAATCAAGATATTAATTAATTTTACGATGTCATCCACATAAATTACGTCCCAAACTTGCTCACATGAAGATAATTCAATCTCTTTCTCATTATTGATTATTGAATTGATAACACTTGGAATTAACCGTTTTTCATGATCATTTGGACCATAAACATGGAATAACCTTAAACTTACTGCATCGAAGTTACCTAACTTACAAAAATGTGAAAGTACCTCCTCAAATGCAAATTTCGCGATTGAATAATTATTGAACGGAGCAACTTCATCATCTTCAGACAAATTCTTATTAATAGACTTATATACAAATGCAGAACTAATATTAATAAAATTACTAATTTTATATTTGATACATATTTGAAGTAGGTTTAACGAAATTTTCATATTTAATCTAAATGAATCAAATTCATTCTGAGTTTGATATGGATAGATTGTAGCAGCATTTATTACTATTTGAGGTTTATATTTTTGAAAAATAGCTTCGATATCAGATATCACTTTGAGGTCAGCCTGAACAAAAATAACATTTCTTTGTGGCTTTATTGAGGATAATTTCCGAGAGACACAAATTAATTTGAAATTATCAATATTGAATGAATTTACAAAATTTTTCCCAAAAAATCCAGTTGCCCCAGTTAACAATATATTTACCATAAAAATAAAATTTTATTATGTATTAAATAAATGAGTAATTAATTACTGTTTTATTGATTAAGATTCAAAATTCACTATAGAAATTGCTTCATTGAAATGAGTGACTGAATTATTGGACAATATTGTTGAATCATAAATAGAAATTTAATTGAACTTGACTTTATCTTTAACAATGTCTAATTTTTTGAATTTGATTAAATTACCATAAAAAGAAAAATCTATTCGAAACTCTATAATTTCATTATTTCAGTAATGTTCTTTAGGAGACAACAAGTTAAATTTTGGTGCCCTATTTAATTATGCTAATGAATTCATGACTATTGATGACGATATTCTTAGGATGCTATAAAATGGATTAATAAAAATGTGATAATTGACATACATCAATATTGAGTTATAAAAATAATGTTGGTAGACATATCTAACAATATATTGTGTGAAATCCAGTAATATTATTCATTTTTATTATAACCATATTAATGTTGGATTGAATTTTCAATTTAATATGAAGACAATTTCTGATTTTATTTCGAGGTCATGAAAGACAATATTAAATGTAGTTAATTATACCATATCATGTAGAGACTATGCGAAAATTTCTCATTATTGCTCTAACTGTAATTATAATGCTCAACTTTGCATCAGTGCCATCATATGCTGATCCCATTTACTCTCCAGTACCCGAGGATTTAAAGAGACCAGCATTACAAATCCAAAAATGGGTGGATGCTGATGAAATCGAAATTAATGATGAAATGACTGTTCATGTTAATATTAGTAATTGGAGTGCTTATGTTGCTTATAATCTTACAATAGAGGAACCGAGTTTTAATAACTATACAATTACATCTGTCAAGGGTTTTGATAGGTATCAATGGGTTGAATTTGGTCAAAATGTTAGTGTTTATTATAATTATACGTTTACATATGAATTTTCTGGAAACTTTTCAATAGCTCCCACAGCTATTGATTTTGTTGATGTAAATGGGACTAAATATTATGCTATATCATCTAGCATACCTGTATTTGTATATATAAGAGAACCTCCTGCACCTGCAACTTTGGTTTGGAGAGATTTATTTTTACTATCAACTGCAATGCTATTAATTCCGATAGCAGTTCTATTGATGAATAAATATGTATGGAGAAAGTGAAATGACATTAGGGAACTTACTTACAAATAAAGATAGAAGATTTATTCTTGTCGGTGGAAAAGGTGGAGTTGGTAAAACTTCAATTTCCGCTTCGATTGCAGTTAAATTTGCATCAGAAGGTCAAAAGACGTTGATTATATCTACAGATCCTGCACATTCAACATCAGATTCATTTAATCAGGATATTGGTGGGGGTAAGATTGTTAAACTTGAAGGTATAGATAATCTTTATGGTTTAGAAATTAGCCCTGATGAATCCGGAGAAGATTTTAAGAAATTAGCTGGAATTGAAGATGAAGCGCAAGTCGATAATATCATGAGTAGTCTAAGTTCTATGGGTTTTGAAGATGTTGGTGAGTTACTAGAAACAGCACCTCCTGGTATGGATGAAGCGGTTGCATTGGCAAAAGTTATTCAAATTATTCAAACTGATGAATATTCTGATTTTGAGAGGATTGTCTTTGATACTGCACCAACAGGTCATACACTAAGATTGTTATCCTTACCTGATTTTTTGGACAGCTTTATTGGAAAATTAATGAAAGTAAGAATTAAGATGAATAATGCTACTGCAGCTTTTAAGAGTTTACTTGGGATGAGTTCTCAAAAAGATAACTCATTAGAGGTAATGGAAGCGCTCAAGAAAAGCATGGGAATTGTAAGGGAATTATTTAGAGATCAAATTAAAACTGAATTTATGATTGCGACCATTCCTACAATAATGGCAATTAATGAATCAGAGAGGTTACGCGATCAATTAAAACTTGAGCAAATTCAAGTAAGACATATTTTAATAAATCAAATCATGCCTGATAATGTTGATTGTAAATTCTGCACAGTTCGTTCTGCCGGTCAAAAAGAAAATCTTCTATATATAGATAAAGTATTTCATGAATTAAATCGTATTCAAATAGAGTTTTTTGATAAAGAAATTAGAGGAATTCCTGCTTTACTTGATTTGGGTAATAGATTATTTGGAAATTGATCTATAATTTATTTAGAAACCTAAATATTGGTATAGTAGAAATTATTTTTACAGATAGTGAAGGAAAAAGAAATTATCATTGATATTTGGCGTACTGATGCTCATTCTGTTGAAATTGGGATTAAGAAGAAAGACGAATTCAGAGCAAAATCTCGACAATTTACTGCTGATACTGATATTATAGGGGAAATTTCTGGTGATATGGAGGGTTATGTAACATATAGGCAATCTCCATGGGAATCTGATGATCTAGAACAACGTTTAGTATTAAAAATATTTACTAAATCTATTAATTGGAAGGGCACTCTTGAAGAATTAGTTTCTCAGGGTTATACTCGATCCTTGGGTTCAAGTCAAATGTTACCAGTGTTTACTATTAATTTATCTAATAATGATTTTCAAATAATAATAGATAGAGTATTCAAACCTAAGTCATTGAATAAAGAGATGTATACTTTTATGATAATTGAGGATGGGATATCATATCCATATCGCATTGAAGCGGATCGTTTTACTCTAGGGAGTGATTGGGATGTATTTAATCATCATGATAATAAAATTGCAAAAATTGATGGTTCTGCATTTAATATGGGCGGAAAGTGGAAAATTCATATTAATAAGGGAATTACTCTTCCATCTTCATTTGATGAAGTATTGGTACTATTTTGCTGTCAATTGAAATTTATTGAGAATATTATGGATAGATATGAACGAGTTGTTAAAAGTTTAAAAAAGGATGAGGAATTGAATATTAAAGTGGAAAATGATGAAATTTCATTGTATCAAAATCCAAGACGCATTCGAAAATAATTGAAATAAATAAAATATCGAAGTAAATTTGTTTGTATTATTATTTCCAATTTTCCTGAATTACACTTATTGTTCTTTCAATGTCTTCTCTTTCAATTTCTCGATGAGTAGTAAATCTAACAAGGGTATTGCCAAATGGACTAATTAATATTCCATGCTCCTTGAGACTACTTACTGCTTGGGTTGCATTTTCAAAATATCTACTAACATTACAAACTAGTATATTTGTTTCTACAGGAAAAACTTCTAACCCATGTTGAATCAATCCTTGTTCTAAATATTTAGCATTTTCATGGTCGAATTTCAGTCGATCTCTCATGTGCCTCAATGCTATCAATCCTGGTGCAGCGATAATTCCTACTTGACGCATTCCACCTCCCAGCATTTTTCTCTTCCTTCTAGCTATGTAGATAAATTCCTTGGAACCTGCTACAAGTGAACCTATTGGTGCACTTAATCCTTTTGACAAACATAGTTGAATACTATCTACATGTTGTGTGTACTCTTTGATATCTACATTTAGAGCAGTACAGGCATTAAATATCCTTGCGCCATCTAAATGTACTTTTAAATCGAATTCTCTGGCTGTTGAAGCCATTTCTTTTATTTGATCTGGTGATAATACGGCTCCTCCGTGTTTATTATGTGTGTTTTCTATACAAAATAATGAAGATTTCGCAAAATGTACATTATCTTCCCTAATTAAGGATCTTATGTTTTCAGGGCTAATATATCCTCTATCGGACTTATAGGTTTTTGGTATAGTTCCTCCAAGAGCAGACATCCCACCCGCTTCATATAGATAGATATGAGATTGTTCTTCAAGAAGAACCTCATCACCGGTATTTGTCTGAGCTAGAATAGAAATTAAGTTTCCTTGGGTTCCACTACTAACATATAATGCTTTTTCCATTCCTAGCAAATCTGCTGCATACTCCTCCAATTCAATAACTGTTGGGTCGTCGCCAAATACATCATCTCCAACTATTGCTTCAGCGGCAGCTTTTCTCATTTCATCAGTAGGTTTTGTTACAGTGTCGCTTCTCATATCTATTATTTTCATAATTTGATTTAATTTTTACAATCTATTAAACATTTGGAGGAATCATATTTATTTAACCAATTATGTATTTGCTCGATTTTGAAACTCACCATAATCTAGTCCACTAAGCTTCCATGCTTCTCTTGCTTTTAACTTTCCATCCTTGTACTGTTTAATCACTAATTCTGGTTTTAAATTAACCGAACCTAATGTTATAAGATCAAGTAATAAATCTTCAATTTTAGCACCTGAGGCTTCAGATAACTCTTTGATGAAGATAAGGTCACTATCTGCTATATCCAATTTAAATTTAGGCATATGTAATTCAATCTAAGTTATAATGATAAAGAATATTAGAATTATGGTATTCTAATTTTATACTGGAATAATTATTTAATACTAGATGCAAAAGTGTGATTAATTTATGATTGAACTATTTTGATTTGTAAATTAGATTATATTATTAAATAATAATTAAATTTGGTTAATTCAAGAAAAGTGATAAAGGGCGAAAGAATTAGGGAATAGGTATATTTGAAAGGAATTTTTGTTACTATTGAAGGAATTGATGGTTCTGGTAAATCTACACAAATGCAATTAGTTGCCAATAGGTTAAGAGAAAGTGGATATGAGGTAATTATTACTCATGAACCAACTAAAAGACGAATTGGGTCAATAATTAAAGAACACTATTTAATTAATCCTAATTCAATTCCTGAAGTTGATGCATTATTATATGCAGCTGATAGAATCGAACATTATAATCTAGATGTTAGACCTAAATTAGACCAAAATTACATAGTATTAACGGATAGGTACGTTATTTCTTCAATTGTTTATCAAGGCGCTCAGGGTGTCGAAATAAATTGGATCAAGGAGATTAACAAAATGGTGCCATTACCTGATTTGTCAATAATTCTTGAAATTCCCATTGAAATTGCCATAAATAGGTTAGATTCTACTGATAAACAAATTGAAAAATTTGAAAATTATAGTTGGTTGGAGAAATTATCAAAGATA
>JAOUKW010000211.1 GCA_029882335.1 Candidatus Heimdallarchaeota archaeon
AACACATGCTTTTAAATCCGGTGTTGCACATTTTACTGGCAAAAACGAGGATGATTCTATTGATTTAGTCAGAAAATTACTTGAGTTCCTTCCTTCCAATAACTTAGAAGATCCTAAAAATATTGAACCAACTGATAATAAAGCAAGATTATCTGATAAATTAGATACCATTATTCCAAATGATGATAAAACAGCATTTGATATGTATGCTGTTATTAGAGAAATTGTAGACCATAATGAATTTTTTGAAATCCAACAACATTGGGCAAGAAATATTTTGGTGGGCTTTTCAAGAATGAATGGAATTACCGTGGGTATAGTTGCGAATCAACCAAAGATCCTAGCAGGAGCTTTGGATATTGATGCCAGTATTAAAGCGTCTAAATTTATAAGATTTTGTGACTCATTTAATATTCCAATTATTACTTTAGTTGATGTGCCTGGTTTCTTACCAGGATTAACTCAGGAACATGGAGGAATAATTAGAAATGGTGCAAAGCTACTCTATGCCTACTGTGAAGCTACGGTGCCAAAAATTACAGTCATATTAAAGAAAGCATTTGGTGGTGCATATATAGTTATGGGTTCTAAGCATTTGGGAACTGATGTTAATTTTGCTTGGCCAACCAGTCAAATTGCAGTTATGGGAGCTGAAGGAGCTGTTAAAATCCTTAACCGAAAAGAATTGTTATCAGCAGAAAAACCGGAGGTTCTCGAAACACAATTAATATCTAATTATAAACAAGAATTTTATTCTCCATATACTGCTGCCAGTTTAGGCCATATTGATGAGATTATTCTTCCTAGGGAAACAAGACCTAAAGTAATCGAGGCTTTATGGCCATTATTAACAAAAAGAGAAGTTAGATTCAAGAAGAAACATGGTAATATTCCACTTTGACCTAAAATTTGAATAATAAAATAAGATAATTTGCAATATATTGAAGTTAAGTTGTTAAATAAAAAGAGACTTTTAATTGACTATGATTCAATGCAATTATAGAGAAATCTAATAGTTGAGATCGATCTTTAACGGAAACGTGATGTTATATGGTAAATCAACATATTTTGCAGAGACCACAACTTTTTACAAAAGAACCTATAGCAATCGTCGGTTTAGGGGGAATATTCCCTGATGCCAAGAATATTGAACAATTTTGGGAAAATATAAAATCCGGAAAAAATTCAATTAAAGAGGTAAATCCAAGGAGATGGGATCCAAATTACTATTTTGATGAAGATAGAGACATACCTGATAAAACCTATACTAAAATTGGTGCATTTATTGATGATTTTGAATTTAATGGTTTAGAGTTCAGAATACCTCCAAACGTTACTACACAAATGGATCAAACACAATTATTAGCATTAGCTGCAGCAAAACAAGCATTAGAAGATGCAAATTACAATAACCCCGAATTTCCAAGAGAAAGAACTGCAGTAATTATTGGAAATTCATCAGGGGGTGAACATCGTGAAACCTATGATAGAAGAATCATGTTTCCGGAAGTAATTAAGGCATTCAAGCATACGGATATGTATGGAGTACTTCCGCCTGAAGTACGAGAAGATTTAATCCGACAAATTGAATTTGAATACAAAAAGAACATGATAGAAATCAATGAAGATTCTATGCCTGGAGAACTATCCAATGTAATTGCAGGTAGAATTGCCGCAGTATTTAATCTTAGAGGAAAAAACCTAACTTCTGATGCTGCATGTGCTTCCTCGTTAGCTGCTATTGATATTGCCTACAAAGGTTTAAATGCCAGAGAATTTGATGCAGCTGTTGTTGGTGGTTCGGATAAATCAATGAGTCCAGGAGCATATGTGAAGTTCAGTAAAATTGGTGCTTTATCACCCACAGGGTCATATCCATTTGATAAACGAGCAAATGGGTTTGTCATGGGAGAAGGTGCAGGCATTTTCGTGGTCAAAAGATTATCCGATGCAATCAAATCAGGTGATAAGATCTATGCTTTAATAACTGGTGTGGGTTCTTCATCAGATGGTAAAGGCAAAGGCATTACCGCACCAAATCCAATAGGCCAAGAATTAGCCATCCAAAGAGCATTTGAAGATGCCAATATTAATCCAAAATCAATTCAACTTGTAGAAGCCCACGGTACTTCTACAGCCGTGGGTGATGTGGTAGAAGTCCAATCATTAGAAAATGTCTTTAAAAAATATGATATAACTCCACAATCAGTCAAATTAGGGTCTATTAAAAGTCAAATCGGTCATCTCAAATCAGCTGCTGGAGCGGCAGCAATTGTAAAAACTGCATTAGCATTGCATTATAAAGTTTTTCCACCATCAATTAATTTTGAAACACCAAATCCCAAAATTAATTGGAAGATTAGTCCATTTATTGTTCAAACGATATCAGAGCCTTGGAATATTGAAGAAGGAGGTATTAGAAGAGCAGGTGTATCTAGTTTTGGTTTCGGTGGAACTAATTTTCATCTTATAATGGAAGAATATGACCCTACAAGAAATTACTTTATTCAATCACCAGATAATGAAGTACCTCATAATAATCTTTCATGGGAAGAATATGTAAATAAATACAATGAGTGTGTATCTGAATCAGTACAACTATCTGCAAAATCGAATACAGAATTAGAAACATCAATTAAGAATTTAATTGCAACTTTACCAAATGATCATGTCATGACAAATCCGAATTCCCCCTCTTTGTTGGAAATTATCAAGAAAGTAAAATATAATTATAAACACCCGGTAAGAATAGGAATTACGCTTCCTTCATTTGAAGATACAAAAAAAGTACTCAATCAAGCAATAGAAATCATAAATGATGATAATAAAATAAAAATTGGTAGAGCAAAAGGTATTTTTACATCAACAAATCTAGAAAAGGGAAAGATTGCGTTTGTGTTTCCTGGTCAAGGTTCTCAGTATGTAAATATGTTAAAAGCTCTTTCCAAAAAATTTGCAATAGTCAATTCAACATTTAAAGAAGCAGATGAAATATTAGCTGATTTCTTGGATCTTCCTTTATCATCTTACATTTTTCCTTCAGAAATCAATTTTAAAAATGAAAATATGCTTAGACAAACACAAATTACTCAACCAGCTATGTTAACCGCAGATATAGCAATTTATAGATTATTATTGGAATTTGGTATAGTCCCTGATTTGGTCGCAGGTCATTCACTAGGTGAATTTGCAGCTCTTGTCGCAGCAGGTGTTATTACCTTTGAAAATGCCTTAAAAGCAGTAGCAATACGTGGAAAAGCAATGGCAGAGGTTACCTCTAAAGATAAAGGAACAATGGCATCCATTACTGGAAAATATGAAGAAATAGAAAAAATTATAAAAAAGGCAGGGGGATATGTTGTTGCTGCAAATAAAAATAGCATCAATCAAACTGTAATCTCTGGAAACACAAAAGATGTTGAAAATGCAATAGAATTATTCAAAACAAAAGGGATGAATGTAATTCCATTATCTGTTTCTGCTGCATTCCATACAAAAATTGTAGAACCTGCTGGAAAACCATTGTCTGAATTTCTTGATTCTATTACATTTAACAAACCAAAAATACCAATTTCCTCAAATGTAACTGGAGAATTCTATCCAAATAACCCTATGGAAATAAAAGAACTCTTGAAAAAACAAGTTGGAGCACCAGTAGAGTGGACTAAACAAGTTGAATCCATGTATTCTTATGGTGCAAATTTCTTTATTGAAGTGGGTCCAAAACGTGCCCTATCTTCATTTGTAACAGAAACACTTGTAGATAAAAATATATTAACTGTAATAACAAATCATCCCAAAGGAGGAGATGTAAAAACCTTTAATGATGCAGTGTCTGCCGCGGGAGCGTTTGGAATTAAATTAGAAAATATCACCTCATCTTCATCGATATTAAATAAAGAATTTATTTGGTATAAACAACCAATTTCAACCATTTCTAAACAAATAACAACTAAAATAGGTAATTTATCAAGTTCTCAGGAGAAAGCTCAGAGTAAATTAAATCGACTGGGAATAAATTCTGATGCAATTGTTGTAACTGGAGTAGGATTAGGATTACCAGGATCTGGAAAAGAAATATTTAGAGAAGACAATTTTGACAGGATTCTTGAGGGCCAGAATTATATCCAACAATTACCAAGAGAGAAACTAGATCAACAACTGAATAAGAATATTCGAAGATTAATTAAACAAAGCTCGGGTAATGCTGAATTTCATTCACCCAAAAAATATTCAGAAGTAATTAATCTTGCAGGAGTTGCTGGAACATTTGATCTAACTCAGGAATATATGGTCAAAGATGAATTTAGTTCAACATTTGATATAACAACGGGATTAGCAATTGCTGCAGGTCTTGAAGCATTGAAAGATGCAGGTATCCCACTGATAAGAGAATACAGGAAAACAACAACAGGTAGTTTCTTACCAGGGGATTGGATTTTGCCAGAAGAATTACAAGAAGGAACTGGTATTATTTTTGCATCTGCCTTTCCTGGATATGACAATTTTGCTAAAGAAATCCGTGAATATCATGAGTATAAATTTGCATCAAACTCTAAGAAATTACTCAACGATCTATATGCAGAGGTAAACAGAAAGATAACCAATCAAACAGAAAAGGATTATTTAATTAATAAAATTGAACAGGAGTTGATAGATTTTGATAAGATGGAGCAATACAACTTCAACAGAAAATTATTGTTAAATGTACTTTCAATGGGACATGCTCAATTTGCCCAACTTATAAAAGCCAAAGGTCCCAATACCCAAATCAATGCAGCATGTGCTTCTACAACTCAAGCAGTTGGAATTGCAACTGATTGGATTAGAACAGGTAGATGTGACCGAGTGATAGTAATCTCTGCAGATGATATTACTAGTGATAATTTATTTGAATGGCTAGGATCTGGATTTCTTGCCTCTGGTGCTGCATCCACCAAAGATAAGGTGGAAGAAGCAGCGTTACCTTTTGATAGAAGAAGAGGAGGCATGATAATTGGTATGGGTGCTGCTGCATTAGTTGTAGAATCTGACAAAGAAGCAACAAGAAGAGGAATTACTCCAATCGTTGAAATTCTTGGAACTCAATTTTCTAATAGTAGTTTTCATGGTACAAGATTAGATGTAAATCATGTAAGTCAAGAATTAAATAAATTCATGGATAATATTGAAAAAATACATAATTTATCTGCAAATGAAATAGGAAACTCCATGATGTTCATGAGTCATGAAACATATACTCCAAGACGTGGAGGTTCTGCAAGTGCTGAAATTAAATCACTTAGAGATACATTTGGAAAAGCCGCATCAAAGATCTATATTGCCAACACTAAAGGTTTCACTGGTCATGCAATGGGTGCAGGAATCGAAGATGTGGTTGCAATAAAGGCTATTGAAAAGAATAAAATCCCACCAATAGCCAATTTCAAAGAACCAGATCCAGATTTGGGAGATTTACAACTATCAAAAGGTGGCGTAATTACAGTTAATTATGTTCTTCGACTGGCAGCTGGATTTGGATCACAAATTGCATTTGTATTGTATAAACGAAGATTGGATGGTAAGAGAACAACTAATAATTATAATAAATGGTTGTCTTCACTGGGCACAAATGCAAAAGAACTAACCTATCATGGAAAAACATTAATTATAAAAGATACTGGAAGGTTAATACCAAAGAAAACAGAGACAATATTAGTAAAACCAACATCAAAAACATCAATAATAAAACCTCAGGAACCAATAAAAGTTGGTAAATTTGTTGATAATGTGCTATCCATAGTTTCTGATAAAACTGGATATCCAATAGATATGTTGGACCCAAATTTAGATATGGAAGCAGATCTAGGAATAGACACTGTAAAACAAGCTGAAATTTTTGGAGTTATTAGAGAAGAATATAACCTTGAGCAAGATGAGAATTTACAACTATCGAATTTTCCTACTATCAAAGCAGTTGCAGAATATTTTGAAAAAAGAATTGATAATACTACACCCATAACTTCAAATATCGAGCCTTCAAATGACATGGTAGAATATACAAATAGAGAGGATATTTCAGTTAAAATCTTAGAAATTGTTTCTGAAAAAACAGGATATCCAGTAAACATGTTAGACCCTCAATTGGACATGGAGGCAGATCTAGGGATCGATACGGTAAAACAAGCAGAATTGTTTGCTGTAATTAGAGAATCATGGTCAATACCAAGAGATGATGGAATTAATATAAGTGATTATCCCACTTTGAATCATGTAGTGGATTTTGTAATGAATAATAGTAAGGTGTCAACATCAGATATAACCATTAAATCTGATATACCAACTATGGATCAAACAGTTAAGAAAGTAATATCTTTGTCTAAAGATAGGAAAAGTATTGAAGAAAAAATCTTAGAAATTGTCTCTGATAAAACAGGTTATCCAGTGGACATGCTAGATCCTAAATTAGATATGGAAGCAGACTTGGGAATTGACACAGTAAAACAAGCAGAGCTTTTTGGTGTAATTCGAGAAGAATGGGGTATTGAACGTGATGACAATACTGTAATAAGTAATTATCCAACCCTCAATCATGTGGTTGATTTTGTAATAGACAAGAAAAGTGAATTGCGATCTCATCAACCCACTAAGATTCCAACAACCAAAGCAGCAAAAACACAAACCATAAATAATGTGGATGTAGAAAAAAGAATTTTAGAAATTGTCTCAGAAAAAACTGGCTATCCAATTGATATGCTTGATCCTCAACTTGACATGGAAGCAGATTTGGGTATTGATACTGTTAAACAAGCAGAATTATTTGGAATTATCAGAGAAGAATGGCAAATTGAAAGGGATGAGAATACCTTGATAAGTGATTATCCAACGCTAAATCATGTAGTAAATTTTGTATTAGACAATACCAGTACTAGAAATGATCTAACACAAGAAATATCACACACTCCAGTCAACCAAGAAGTAGAGTTAATGGAGGATAAAAGAAGAGTATCCCTTGATGAAAACAAGATTATTGAAATCATATCTAAATATACTGGATATCCATCTTCTATGATAGATACATCATTATCATTTTCAACAGATTTAGGTATTGATTCGGAATTATTCAATACAATTATACAAGAGATGAATTCAAAATTCAGTTTGAATTTGAATAATCAGAATAAAGTTGACAGTATTGATGAAATTCTTAAATTAGTGAAGCCAATTGACGACATTATATTAGAAGTAAC
>JAOUKW010000212.1 GCA_029882335.1 Candidatus Heimdallarchaeota archaeon
CCAACCACTTGCTAATCCTACTCTAATTGGTCTATCATTGATAGGGTTGATTACCCAAATTGATCTAATATCTCGCCCATCTTGCAAGAAAGTAATCTTCTCAGACCCAATTTGACCATATACTTCAACCAATTCTGTGCTATTGTATTTGAGGTGATGCCACTTCAATCCATCATTGTTGAGTTCACAGTCAAAGCGGTTCAATGTATGAAGCAGCATCAATTCCTGATCTTGATGTAATTTCGGATATTCTCTAGTCTTTGAAAGTAGTAATTCTGTTTGTCCATTTTGACTATCATACCATCTCAAAAATGGTGCTGGCACATTGTTTTGATAGGGATTGGTATAGTGGTAATGATCTACAACCCACTTAACTAACCATGTCTCAATCTCTTGCATTGTTAGGATTGCATCATTCTTAGGATCGAGATCCGGATTCCTCAGTCTATACTTAAGTAATGATCTCAGACCTCCTACTTCATGATCGTTTAAGCCATGATGGAGTACTCTAAACCATTGCTCAATATAGGCTTTGTACCTTGGAGTTCTTATATGGGCAAATTCTAGAATAATATCATATCTCAGGCAAAACTCTCTGACTGCTTCAGATCGGTAATCAATTCCATTATCCACCAGTATAATGGTGGGGAATCCTGAAATCGGCCAAGTGTGATTTGTATCATCGATTTCCAAATATTCATCTTTATTCAAAATTGATTGAACTAAGGTCTCCAGGATTGTTTGAGAAGAACTAGGACTTAATGATAAGTGAAAACCAGTAATCATTCCAGTGTGGCAATCTATCGCAGCTGTAAGATAAGGAGTGGAAAGGGTTTCTCGAAATTCACTATCTACTGGAAATACATCAAATGGTGTGTTATCAAATTGAAGTACTTGCATTGGCATGATTGTACCTTGAAAGGAAGATAAAGCTGGAGAAAACTTTGACTTGTGAAACCTTCTCCCTCGCTTGTTATATGCCAGTTCTGATGCAGAAGTAGAATTATAGACAAAATATCGGAATTTTGGCAAAGATGGTGGATCGAGTTTATTCTTGTTACAAACAGCCACCAATGAACGGTAGGCTTTTTTCAATGTTCCAAATGGCTTAAGAAATTCTAATCGAGACTTTTCCATCAATTGTTGTAGATCCCTTCCATAGGAAACAGATCTACCTTTTTTCTTATGCTTCGGAATAAGCCCTTCTACTCCACTCTCACTTACCAATTTAGCCCATCTAAAGACAGATCTCTCAGAAATTCCCCATTTATCACAAAAATCGACTCTCCACTGTTTGTCTCTCTTATCTGACGGTTGTTTATTCCATTCATTTATAATTTTAAGTTTGTTTTCGACCTCATTTTTGTAGTTTTCAGGGATATTGAATGTATAACTCTTTTCAAACTTTAAATCGTTCTCTTGTGGTTCATTTTGAGTCTTCATATCAACAGACCAGTCAAATTCCATTTCCAAGGGGTGGAATAATGTGTGGGCATCAGAAATTCTCTTTCTAATTATGGTGTCATTGTTGATTATTTCCTCAGAAAATTTGTCGACTAAAACAAGTCCATGATCGATTGCATAACAAACGATCTGAGTAGATTTTGCCAATTCAATCCCGAATACTTCCATACCTAAATTACATAGGTCTGAATATGTGATACCTCCATTGGGGATGAGATTACACAATTTTGTAATGTACTTATCATTTTCATTTTGTTTGCTTGCATTTAGTGTATACCATATATTTGCCAACCTTTCAGTTCTGATATCCTGATCTGATAGAATTGTAAAATGAATTCCCCTTTCATCACACCATTTCTTTGCAACATCCCATCTTTCTTTATATTTTGCAAACTCATTTGATATTGTTTCTTGGTCTTTTATTTCAACGAGAACTATAGCCCATTTTCAAACTCAATATAGGTGTCTGGTGTGTAAGTTCTTTGCTTCTTATTTGAATCAATATAAACAATTGTCTTGGGTTGATGTTGATACCTTTTGACCTCATCTGCGTGCTCAAGAACAATGTAGAGATCTCTTTCAATTTGAGATTTATATTCGACAAACCCACTTGGAACTTTCTTTGATGGAAAAATACCTCTATTTCCTTTGGTTTTGGGGGTAATGGATCGAACTGAAGACCGATCGATCATAATTGCTATTAAGCTAAAAGCTAGTTATAAGCTAATGGGACCTTTTTGAAAGTGAATTCGAGAATTTTTAGAACTGAGTGTTATTGTTTCTGATAATTATAGGATAACATTCATATTATGGATATCTTTGGTATTCATATGGATCATCAGTTAATAAGACTATTAAGAATCCTAAATTTACCAAGCTCTTCAGTGGATGATACTAAAGGGTTCATAGGTATCAAACATGATGATTTGTGCTATTCAATAGAAAAATGGATAAATCAGGTATTGTTAACATTTGGTGAAATCATCATAGTTAGACAGAACCAAAGTTTGCGAGATTCTGGTGTGGATTTGTTGATTGATCTTCCTTCTTCGAAAAAAAAATACGGTATACAAGTCAAATCTCATTACGATATTTCTGAAAAATCTTTCTCTCGTAACATTATGGCACAAATAACTGAATCAAAGAGCCATGGGGTTGAAAATTTGATAATATTATTTGCAGGTGATTTGACTGATAGAAGTCAAGCTGAGAAGGTTAGAGGAAAAATCTCCGATATAAGTAAACTAAATGAAAGATATGTAATAACAATTCCTCCAGAAAAACTTTGGACTCTCATTGATTCTCTAAAATTAAATTTACATCCATTAAAATTGGTTGAAATGAATTTTTCAAATGTCTTTGATATTTTTCAAGCTGTAAAAGAAAGTCTTGACAGACAGGATAGAGGTATTAATTATTCATTAAATATTTTTAACAAAACTCAAGTTGAAGGTGAAGGCATAGCAATAAATATGAAATTCAGAATACCGAAGGGGAAAGAACATCTAATGGATGACCTTGAAAATCTGCCATTAACGAATGAAACATTGAAGCTCGAAAGTGATGTTCTTGAATCTATCGAAGTAGATGGTCAAGACTTACTCAAATATTGGGGTAGTGAAGTAAAAAGTGAACTGATAGTTTCTCCATCAAAAATTATTGAACAAAATCATATTGTCTTAAAGCAATTGGATAAAATAATTTGGGATGAAAAGCTTGATTTCGAAATAAATCCTGATCATATAACAAATAACCTAAAACTCATTCACAATATACCTAATGATCCAATAATTATTGAATTAACTTTCAGTAATAAGACAATTAATGTGAACTTTTCAATCGATTTGGATCGTGGTGATGCAATAAAATTAAAGGATGCAATTGATAGGTTGTCTTTTTACAATAGTGCTGATAAATTGATTTTAAAGAGATTGAAAAACGATAGATCTGAAACCATTGATTTCTCAAGTTTCGCTTTAAATATTGAAGAAGATATTAAAAATATAATTGAAGCTGCTTTTATTATACAAACTAAAACTGCAACCAAATTAAGTTTGAAAGATAATTTACCTCTTCGAGCAGAAGATTATTGGAATCTGTTAGAAGTTGCTGAAAATATTAACAATGGTTATTTATCCATTTCTCGGTTCAATTTCACAATGAATTTTCCACGATTTAAAGTAAATGAATTCATCCATAAACAAGAAAGTGGTAAATTGATTGATGATGAAATCACGTTGAAACGTGATATGAGCGTAAATGTGATGAACAAGACAATTTATTTAGGTCCAACTACATTCAAGGCAAGAAACTTACGAATATCAGATGATATAGATTCATTAAAAAATAAAATGAAACATAGTGCTGATGAGAAATTCTTGATTAATTTTGAATATGCAGGATCTGATCCCCTAAAAGTGGAAATCGATTGGTTGAATTAAATCAGAATTAAAGAATGAAAACTAAAGGTTTACTTAATTTATAATTAATTTAACAATTTAGGGATAATTTATTTTTCAAGGCTAATTAATTAGCGCGAATTCTAAGTAAAATTCGTCAACATTTTCAAAGTTCAGATGGTTTTCTATCTTTTAACTATATTATCTTCAAGCGCGTAAACTGTGTAAATTAGTGAACATAGCCTTAAATAAATAGAAATAGGTTTGCGATTTATTCAAATTATCTCAAATGAGCAAATACAGTGCAAACCTATCCATGCAGGCAATAGTGCCTGAAAACCAGTACTTAGAATCTCACTTGAAATATTCGATTGAGTTCGATATTCTTTGCCCAGTTTCAGGGTGTAAAGAAATCAAAGCCAATGGCTTTGATAATAAATTTTCTTATAAAGTGCAATTTTACAAGTGTAACGTTCATAGGCGGACATTCTATGTCCATACCTCTTGGTTGATGAAAAAACTAGCAGAGGTTGTGATTCGTAGGATTTTGTTGCTTATTTTTGCAGGATCAACTCCCGGTAATGATGTGGCCGAGAGGTATAACATCTCTGCATCCACATTAAGCAATCTGGTAAATCAGAGTGAGAAATATGTTGACTCAATTATAAATTGAATCAATGAGGATAGTCGTAAGTTAGTAAATTTACAACTTCCAACCATGCTGGAAGAAGTGATCTTGATTGATGAGACATTTTTCAAGGTTGGAAAGAAGTCATGGGCATTGATTCTGGCTGTAGATTATAATGGTAAGGTTTTAGGTTGGAAGTTTGGTAGAAAAAGAGAGGCTAAAGATATTATTGAAGTATTGAGGCAGGTGGGTCAATATATGCCTAAATGGAAAGTTGTAATAGGAGATGGGGCTAAACCATATGCATCAGCAATACGCTCGTTTCACAAACGAGCATACCTGATACAACAATTTCACACAAATCCATGGAAATGGGCTAGGATTACAGAGTTTACACCTGTAAATCCACAAGAAATAGTTGAAAATGTAATAGAGCTTGATTATCAAGCTTTACTGACGGAAGAACCACAAGTTGGATTTGCGATTAACAAATCCTACAAAGTAAATGCAGCAAAAAAAAAGAGAGGGAGGAAACCAGGTCAAAAAAATGGTAGTGGAAAAGGAAAATACAAGAAAAGGAAATTAAAAAAGAAGAGAGGGTCTAAATCTGCAAGAAAAAGTGGAAGGACATTTCAATTTGGTCATACTCTGAATTTTCTAGAAGTTAATTGGTTGCAATCAACACCAAAAGGGGTTGATATACCAAGTAAAGATGAAATTAGTCGAATGTTATGGGTAGCAAAAATGATATTTGCAATAAAAGTATTGTTTCCAACCATGTGGAGAGCGTAAACAGTGAATTCAAATTAATTATTCTGAATAGAGGTATGCAGAATGAAAATCACATAGCGAATCGAATAAAACGCCTAGTCCAATTGAAAAACTTGAGTTCAGTAGCATCATCCTCACGGATGACGCTACCGGTCTCTGCAAGAATGGGATTTAATAATTTAATGAATTTCAGTAAACCAAATATTGAAAATATTGAGTTTATAAAGGAGGTAATTATGATTTAGGGATTAGCCAAGAAAAAAAAAATATCCCTGAAATTGATATTTGATTTTTCATTTTGGATAAATTTTCACTTGTTTGTTTCAAATCTACCATTACATTAACTATGAGCATTATTCACTTGATGTTGAAAAGTTTAAGAAAAACTGCATCAAGTTAGTAACTTACTTATCAAAAAGATGACATTATATCTAATATGATTTTATAGATTAATTTAATACTCTAATTATGAGTTTGGAGCATTCAATTGAAATCACAAACATAGGACCAATTAACAATGCAAAGATTTCATTGGATGGATTATCAATAATTGTTGGTTCAAACAAATCTGGAAAGTCAACAATTACATTGATTCTTTTCGTTCTTAGGAATACAATTTTAAAGTTTTTTGATTACCTTTTTAATGATAAGTTGATAAAAGCTTATTATAAGGATATTTCAGAGAAAATAATAGATTATGCAAATTCATTGGTCGATATTAGGAACCTGTATGAACATGGTAAAACTTTAAATGATGAACAATTGAGAGAATTAGAGTCATATCTTGATGAATTAAGATGGATTATTGAAAATGAATTTATAAATTTACAAAATCAAAATAAATTGGCAAAAATTTTCGTAGGAGAGATAAAAGATGCATTCCAAGATGAAATTTATAATATAATGAAAATGGGAGAAACACAGGCAAATATCAGTTTTCAAAACTGTAGACTTTCTCTCCAGTTATCAATGAAACTTGAAGAAAATAGAAAATATGTCAAAATTAGTATAGAGAAATTTGAAACAAAGAAAATTAGTATTTCAAATAAGCTAAAATTCAAATCTGATATAACTAAACCCTCATTAAATATAACAGAAACAAAACAGGAACTAATTTTAAAAGAATTCAATATCGATGATGTACCTTATGTATCAAATCACATTAGATCGAATTTAAAAGCACTTACAACCTTTTTAGGTGAAAATGATATGATTTACCTTCCTCCAGGAAGGAGTCTAGTAATACAAAATTTCACATTTTTTAATGCAATTGGTCTTAATCGCTTTTCAAGTAAGCAACTACCCTCACCTTTACTGGAGTTTCTTTACAGGCTTAATCAATCACTTTCAGAAAAGAAATTAAATAAAACTTCTACAAGGCCTGATCATGCAAATTACTTTGAACAAATTTTGTTGGAAGGTACTTTGGAGACAAGTCATCAGTTCTTACAGGATCAAATTGTATTCAGAGAAGGACGATTGAAAACACCTATTGAGAGGTCTGCAGCAATGATCCAAGATTTAGCAGCTATTCCTTTAATATTGTTTAATAAAAGAATTAATGATTTGGTTATAGAAGAACCTGAAGCACACCTTCATCCTAAAGCACAACTAAAATTTGCTTCTTGGTTGACTCGTTATATCAATTATAAGGTGAAAAATGGAGAACCCACAAATATTTTAGTTACAACACACAGTCCAAACATTATTAGGCAAATTCAGAATTTCATTTCAGGTCATAAAATTGGGAAACCTGTTATTGAATCAGAATTATTTGATAATAAAGAAATAATATCCCCTAAATTTATTAATTTGTATAATATGAAGGCTACATTAAATGGATATTCATCAGAATTTGTAAAGACCGAATTGAAAGGGTTTGAGAAAGAGGTTTTCGGAGATGTTACAGACATACTGTATCAACAGTACAAGAAGATAACAAAATTGAGAACTCAGAGGTGAT
>JAOUKW010000213.1 GCA_029882335.1 Candidatus Heimdallarchaeota archaeon
TCTTTTTTAATGCCATCGTACCAAGTATTCTATTCATTGTATCTATATTAGTATATTTTGTGATCAGTAATTCTGTAAATTTCTCTAAACCGTCTAAATTTGCAATACTATATTCATTATTACTAGTCGAGTATGCTATACTTGGACTAGGTATTCGTATTGATTTACTTGATCTTAACGATAAATATCAAATTTTATCACAAGGCTTCATTATATCTACAATTTTTATATCTCTTTTAGTTGGGTTAATTTTACATTTCTTTCCGAACTACTTTCATATTTCTGGTAATGCGAATTTTATAGCAGGATTGGTGACTTTAATAAATGCTGGTTTCTTCATCTTTTTTATATTATCTGGAAATTGGGCTGTAATCGCTTCATTTGCGGGATATTTTCTGTTCATTATTGCCTTAAAAGTACCAAATATACCTGATTTTGAAAGAATTAGGCTGAATCAACAAGGATTATTTGGAAATATTGTAATTTTATGTGGTGCTCTCCTATTGTATCGTTTTGATAATTCAACAATTATCTTGAAGGGTATAAATTATGGGAGTACATTGGTATATCTTTCCTTTGTAGGAGTATCAAGTATATCAATGTATATTATGAGATCAAAAATAGTAATTGGGAGAGTAAATGCTCCAACAAGAAATATAGAGGATTACCCAAATTTTGTTGTTCGTCTCTTATTAAAATTTGAAGGAAAATTATTAGAGAATCAAGAAGTATCCTACGCTGGTTTTATCAGTATTACATATTATGTATTTCAAGGAGTTAATTATCGTATTTCTCAAGGTTCTGTGATAATGCTTGTTTTTATGTTAATTTCTCCAGTATTAATAATTTCTTCGTATTTAGCACGAAAGGGTCATTGGGCCAAATTAATTCCTGCTTTATTAACAGTGGCTATAACTCCATTGACTATGACTTCGCCAGCCAATTTATATCTAGTCATGATGGTTTTTATTGGATATATCCTATTGTGTACCTTACTTAATCATAAGGATAGAGTTCATACACATGTTAGGGAAATAGATAGAGTGTTCCAGAGGGATATCGCACTCTGGACTGTTCTCTTTTTCATCGTATTTCACTCTATACGATTGGGTGGTGATGAACTATTATTATTTGTTACATATCTGGCCATGCTTCTAAGTTCATTATATACAAATTGGGTTAGAAAGGAGTTTTATGCAAGTGGAATTATAATTCTTATATTTTCAGTTATAATTTCGAGATCTGTGGATAGTCTTGTAGTACTCTATTTAAGTGGAATTTCAATTCTTAGTGTTTCTATATTCTTCATTTTTCAACATTTATCTATTCGAGACAATTCCCAACCTGAGGTAATATATCCAACATGGTTTAAACCTTTGGCAGAAGTATTGAGCATAAATATCGATATTACAAAAACGGATATCATGAGGATTAAAAACTTTCTACCTGTTTTGGCAACCTTATTATTAAGAATACCAAGCAATTTTGAATTTGAATTTACTTATTTTGTTTGGTATGTGCTAATGGCTGTTATTAGTATTATTTTGATTGAATTTAGTAAATTTGATATAAAATCTGGTACAACACTATTGGTAATTTTTGTTATATTTGATTTCGGTTTACCACTAACTAATACAGTTCAAGATGCAATAATTTTAACAATCGGTTATTTAATAGTTATGGCGTATGTCACATATAGGATATCATCCTTTAATACTGAAAACAAGAATAATTTGGTTTATCTTGGAATATTTATTGCTTGTTCGGCATATATTCATACCGATAAAATTGGAATTTATCATCCAATTGTATTATTTGTATTCCTGAGCTTAAGCTGCTTGCTAATGTATTTTGCAATGAAAATGACACAAAATCAATTTTCAGGAGTGCCTGTTTTAATGATTTTTGTTATTTATTCAATTGAAAACTTAGTAATTCAAGGATTTGAATTTGGTTTTAATTTTCTTATATATTTGGGAATTGGATTATACGGAATCCTTGTTTATAGACAAACAGATACTATTAATCAAATCAAGGAAATTATAATATCCATTACTTTCATAATCAATTATATTCTCAATCCTATTAAAGACAGTTTCAATCCACTCTCTGGAAGCTTAATTGGATCACTTGAATTTTTAATTGTTCTGTATATTGTTATCATAATGATTTTATTACAATTAAAAGTCTCCAATCAAAGTGCAAAATTTATTACCGGTTTAATGGTGATCATAGGTGCTTGGACAGTCTCTGGAACAACTTTGATATCTCCAAAACTTCTATTCCTATCTCTCTTAATTTTTCAACTTATATCTAAATCAAGAATTTTAAAAGGAGAGGAACAGCACCAAACTACACACTTTGTAATAATGTTGCTAATATCTGTATTTCTATTCTATAACCCCATGAATTTATTAGCCTTACTTTGTATATTATTAATTATCAGTATATTATCTATAGATATTGATTATCTTCTAGATCGTGCTGATAAAGGAATGGTATCACTATTTTTTGCATTGATGTTATTAATAATCTCAATAGGGCAATCTGATATATCTTTTGTTCGGATTTATTACAGTGTAGCTTTATTGTTAATTTGTCCGTTAATAATATTGGGAACTTTGGATACTCATAAAGACAATTCAATAATTTATTATTTATCAGTATCTTTATCGCTTATGATTTTATTCATTCATTCTTTGGTACTTCAACATAGTTATATTAAGGTAGATATGTTAGTGGCCATAATTTCTGAGCGACAATTTATAGGTATTAATGTTTTACCTGTTTTAATAAGTTTATCTTGGGTGATTTGGAATGTTACAAGTAAAAATCAGAAATTATTTGCTATTATTGCAATTACATGTATTACTTTGTTACTCCCAGTAGAGATTGCATTACTTGGTGTATTCACTCTTTTTGGAAATATAATTTTATTCTTCTTGAGATCATTTACTGAATTAGATAAACCTGATATAGTTGCAAATATTATGTTTGGAATATCAACAATTATCCTAGGTATAAAATATGGTTCTAGTGACTCAATATGGGAATTATTACCAAGTATGACACTGACATTGCAAAATTCATGGATAATCATTTATATTATATGGTTTGTATCTTCAGTAATCTCCATTCTTGGTTCAGGTTTGGTTATCTCTATTGATGATGAAAATCCTGTAATCTTTCAGGGTGTACATAACGCATTTTCATTTACATGGATTGTATTATCAATTGGTAGTGCATTTTGGTTCAATATCAGTGGCATTTATTTAATGATCAACCTTCACATAATATTTGCATTATTATCCGTTTTATTGGTTATTTTCAGTAGTAAGGAAAAGCAAATAACATCAAGTATGTTAAATCTCGTGGTACTTGCTGTTTCTATTTATATAACCTTGTCTGGTATTTTTATATTCAATATTTCAGAACAGCAAATTTATGGAATTAAAGTTTCTGAAATTATGGTTGGACTAGTACTTATTCCCGTGACTACTGGTGCATTTTTATTGATGAGACAAAATAGTAATGATACAGAGGTTAAATTAGATAGTTTTGTCATCTTTCTTTCAATACTCGGTGCAATTCCTCTATCTTTTGTAATTTACTTAACTTTTATATATCATGGACAAGGAATTTTAGTAATCCCTTATTTAATTCTACTTTTTGGTTTCATCAAGGTGAGTATGGACAATAATGATATGGTTTTAGCAGCAATCTCCGTTATTGCTTTTGATTACTTTGTTTATAGTTTTGGAGTATTCAATAAATTTCTTACTTTGAAATTTGGATCAAATAATTATGATTTGATACCTTCATATTTGGTGGTATTAATAATTTCAAGTTTACTATTAATTACTATAACCAGTAGAGATGAGATTAAAAGAGGAACAAATAAGGCACATGATACGATAATCTACATATCTTTATTTTTAATTCTCTGGATTATAGTAATAATTGATCCTGGGTATTCTTCTTATTACAGTTTATCCGTGAATCGAACAATTGCCACTTTACTATTCGCTATTTTTGGAACATTAATAAATATCTATGGAATTAAATTTGCTAAAAAACAAATTGAAAATATCGGTCTTGGGGTCATTCTCCTTAATATCCTAAGAGTGGCATTCTTATTCTTCGGCAATTTAATCAATGGTGTAGAAACTAGATTGTCATTAACATTGATATCTGCAGGTACATTGACAGTGATGATATTTATGGTGGTTGGCATAAAAAATCTATCTCAAAGGGAAAACTTAGGTTCAATAATGAAAATATTCTTTGAACCCATTAAGAAGGAAGTTGAGCAGGATGAGTGAGTTTAGTTTAGATGAATTAGCTCGATTGCTTAGTAACAACTTAGAAAAACGAGAAATCATCCACCACATTCTGTTTGATGATATCGAAGTTAGAAGAGCAGAGATTTGTCTATTATTAGGGAAAAATAGGATGAATAAATATAATGATCTATTAATTGAGGTTCTTCTCTCTGATGAAAGTCCGGTTGTCCGGAGTGCTTCATTTTGGTCTTTGTCGTTACTAGGCAATAATGAAGTAACTGAGGTTCTTCTTGAAGCAATGGAAATGGAGGAATCAGTTGATTGTAAATTATCAATGATTGATATTTTTTTAATTTTTGCAGAACGTATTGGTTTAACTGCAGAACAAATCCAATTTGATCCTCAAATGCAAACATATCCGGATAACACGTTAATGGAACAGTATTTTAATAATCCAATACATCAAGATGATGCAATTCAAATTCCCGAGAGTGAGATAATTGATGTAATGACGGATAATAAACCTGATAATCAAAGTGACAATAAATCAACTACAATTATTGAGGCTAAAAATAGAATAAAACGGTTATTATTTGAGATAACCGAAAATATTCCCATGACATTATCTAGAATGGCACAATTAACAAATGTTACCGAAAATTCTTTAGAAAGATATTTGATTGAGTTAACTTCATTAAATCCAACAGCAGGAGAATATTATCAGTTAGAGCAGATTTTTATTAAAAAAACAACTACTATTCAGACAATTATTGATAAAAAGCCTAAACCTTCTATTTATTGTTATTCTTGTGGGACATTAGATTCGGTATTTCCATGTACTAGCTGTGGTGAAGGTCTACAATGTATCACATGTCGACTTGTCATAGGAAAAGATGAGGACACCTTACAATGTCAATCCTGTTTATTATTTTCACATAAATCACACTTGTTAGAATGGATTAAAATAAAGGGTAGTTGTCCCAATTGTCACAATAATCTCAAACAAAAAGATTTCCATTAACTTAGTTTTTAAATAATATTTATCATATATTTCATGAAATCAAATTCTCTAAATCCAATAAGTATTACTATTTCGTTATTATTTGCTTGGTCAATTTACTCACAAATAATGCTAGGTTCATTAATTTCTCATTTTGAGGGTTCATTCATCGGAATGTTGCATTGGTTTTTTGACCATTTATTTCCACTGCTCTTTTGGGGTATGCTCTTTATCTATCCTAAAAGTATTGATATAATTGTCTCCCATATAAATTCTAATTCTACCCCTTTGCATAAAAGTTAACTCGAATATAATCATGAATGATAATCTATAATTACGATATATCAATTGTAAATCTATGCTAAAGAGGTACAGTATAATATTGGTGTTTATTTTAATTTCATCTTCTCTAGGGATTTATCTTTATTTTCGTGATGATAATTCTGCTTTGCATACTTTTCAAGTTAAACCTATTACAGATATTAGTAAAGAACATATTCACCAATTACTTCAAGATCAAATAGATATGGGTCCTCGATTACCTGGTAGTGATAGTTCTTTGCAATTCATGTCTTGGTTGCAAGAGGTTATTCCTCAGCCATGGAATATTGAAATTCAGGCATTTATTTATTTAGGCGTCGAATTAAGGAATTATTGGATAACTATTCCTAACTCCTCACCAACATATGTTATTGGAGCACATTATGATAGTCGTGCAAAAGCTACAGAAGATCCAGTAAATTCAAATCTTCCAGTTCCTGGTGCAAATGATGGTGCATCTGGTGTTGCAGGAATTATCGAGATGATTAATCATATAAACAACACAATTCAGTCTGAGATTGGATTTGTTTTATTTGACGCAGAAGATCAAGGAAGTAATGGAATGGCAGGCTGGGATTGGATTGTGGGTTCAAATTACTTTGTTGAAAATATGGATCAAAATTTAAAAAATAATATGCAAGCATTCGTATTATTTGATATGATTGCTGATGATGATTTTAAATTGCCGTATGAGGGTAGAAGCACTGATTATTTAGTCACTCAAATATGGGAAGTTGCTGATTTATTGGGTTATTCATCAGTATTTATTAATGAAAGAGGATATAGTTTAATTGATGATCATGAACCTTTTCTTCAAGCAGGAATTCCAAGTATCGATATAATTGATTTTGACTATCCTGAATGGCATACTACTCTAGATGATATGGACGCTGTCTCTGCAGATAGTATTGCCATTGTAATTGACGTAATTATTAATTGGTTATATAATGTGATATCTCTTTAACGTATTTGTTTTTGATTTCAAATACTTTGTAACCATTTATTAATCAACATAATCTCAAACGATCCTAGAATATGATTTTTGCTCATAAATGGTTTGTTGTAAAGGTTTATTTTAAAGGTGTTAAGACTTTATATTTAATTAGGTAATGTAATGGATGTTAATGGACCCAAATTAGATTCAATGTTCAGAATTCAAACGATATTATTGTTGAATAAGTCACCAAAAAGTGGTTATGATTTAGCTAAAGAATTAGAAGATATAAGTGGTAAAAAACCAAGTTCTGGGAAGATATATCCATTTCTCCATGAATTGAAAAATTCAAATTATATTATTGAGATAGATTCTAACGAAGATTCAGGGAGAGGAAAAACTATGTATCAATTAACATCAAAAGGGCATGATCTAGTTCAAGATTTAGTAGAAAGAATGGGTAATTTATTGGATGCAAGACTTGAACAACTACTTGAGAAATGTTATCATTGTGGTGTTCAGTTATTTGATTCAAAAGTGAGTCGTGAATTTGAGAAGGGTGAAGTTCATACATTTTGTTGTGAACACTGTATGGGCGCTTTTTATACCTAGCCAAATGATACTACCTTTTGTACTGCACCATCTCCAGTAATATAGACTGGTGGTAATTTTAACAG
>JAOUKW010000607.1 GCA_029882335.1 Candidatus Heimdallarchaeota archaeon
TTATGTATCAATAAAAGAGGGGATCTAAACTGTTTATATAAAATACGTATATTTTCTCTGAGCCTTTGATATTCGTCTTTAATTAAAAATTTATTTGAATATACATACAATCTTCTTAAAAAAATATAGCCTGATCCACTGATAACAAATAAAATAGCAAGCCAACCTAATATTTCCCCTTCTTCTTCCTCCTCTCCCTTGGTCTCTTCATGTTCACTCAGATTTAATTCATTTCCAACTACATTGAATACATTAATTAGAACTAATATTTGTAAAAGTAAAAAAAACAGAAATTTTCTATGTTTTAAAATAATATCACCAATTAACTATTGATTTGCTAATAAAAATTATTTTACATCATATTTCCTATAATAGAATAATTTGTTGGATAAATTAATTCATTAAAAATATCCTTCACTGAAATTTAATATCTTCAACTTAGAGTTTTGTTTGCATTAGTAAAACTGGATTTTATTGCTTTAGATTGTACTATTGGTATGCATTTAATAAACAAATCATCTGGTGATAATCCACTTGCAGATTTACCAATAAATCCTTTATAGTTGTCAATCTGTTCCTCATATTCCTTTATAAATTCTCTCAAAAAATATCTCATTGATCTTTTCAGCATCATGGATGGTCTATCTGTTTGAAGGATTGCGTTTATAGAACCAATTTTTTCAAATAAGATAAATCCTCCAATATAATCAAACTTCTTTAATTCAACCATTCTGTCTGTACTACCTGATAATAACTCATTTAGCATGGAACTTATCGAAGTCAAACTTGGTGCAATAAGGAAGTCTGTTGTGTTCAATTCATTGGTCAATTCTGCAGCATATAATAATGTACCATCTTTTTTTACAAGTTGCAAGAAAGAGACATTAGCTGGTGCTAGATATACGAAATTTGGATTTTTTATGTAAAAATATGCTAACAATAAGAAAGTCGGAATTGCTGTTTGAAAAGCATTTATATCGCTATTTAGGAAAAAATGCTCAAATAGCTCTATTAAGGATGTAATAAGAAATATTAAGACTGCAATTAATATGATCCCTAAATATTTTCTAATTGTATTATTATCTGAGATTCTATATTGTTCATAAAAAACATAAAAAATCATTGAGATAATAAAGACTTGAAGAGTATCAAATATTAAAGCATCTAATCTAGAAATATCTTTTGCAAATGGAATTATATCTCCTGTTTCAATAATTACACCTCTCGCAATATAAATGATTGCTATTGTATAATACATGGATATTAGTGCCGTTACAAGGGTTAATCTTATGGAATTGAGTCTATCTGAAAGAAAACTCTCTGACATACGATAAAGTACAATTAAGGAGAGAAGATGAACAGTCCTCACTAGATCTAACCCAAGTGGTCCACCTTCAAATCCAAATATGGGTATTTTTTCATGTAAGAATAATTTCGTTATTTGAGTTATCCCAAGTAGTGATACAGATCCAAATATTGCCATTAACCAATCTAGGGCATGAACTGATGTTTGTTTTCTTTTTACATAAAATAGAAAAAAGAGCATTCCTGTTATTATTGAAAGTATAATTGGTGGGATTAACTGATTTAGTTCATTAATCTGATGAGTCACAACAATGATTTCGTTTTGCGATATATATTCTTTGCTTGTGATTTACTTATATATGATCATTTTTTCATGGTGTATATACAAAAAAGATCATCTTGAAAATCCATATCTAATCTCCTTATTAAAATTTTATATTTGTGATAATTCACTTTTACTAGCCTCTCTATGTACTTTATATCTT
>JAOUKW010000214.1 GCA_029882335.1 Candidatus Heimdallarchaeota archaeon
TTTCAGATAACAATGGATGATCTAAATTCATGATATGATCTTTAAAACCCTCTTCTGTACTTATGTCGATTTCACTAAACATACTTGAAAGTGTAATCCCTATTTTTCCCTCCATTGGATATATAAATCCAATATTAGAGGAATATGGAGGTTTTGGATAGATTAATGTGTAATCCAATTTATTTTTTAATTCATCAGGCATTTCAAAATATCTACTCGCATATTTTAAATCAACTTTAACTTCCTTTGATTTAGGAACACCGATACCTAGATCTTCAAACCATTTCTCTGTTTTTGTAGATCTTCCAGATGTATCAATAACAATATTAGCTGTTAATTCTGTAGGAATTAAATTTCCTTCTTTTGTAATTTTAACACCGATGACTTGATTATAGATTTTATTGTAAATTAAATTAACAACTCTTGTATTATCTAAGATTTTAACATTTTTTATTTCCTTTACTTGTTGTAATAATATCCAATCTAAAAGGGGTCTACTTGATACATATGTTTCGATATCCATATGGTGCTTTTTCTTCCAAATACCACAATGATACCAAGTAAAATCCTGACCCATATCTATTTTATTACCATTATGCAATTTCATTAATTCATCTGTTTTCGGAAATAGATTATTTATAATTTGATATCCGCGTGACAATAAAGCATGGAAGTGATTTCCCTGAGGAATCCCTTTCCTTACCTCCTTACCAACATCTAGTTTATTTCTTTCAATCATTATAACTTCATCAACATATGGTGAGATTACCTTTGCTGTTAATTTTCCTGCCATTCCAGTTCCAATTATTATTGCCCTACTCATATTCTATCAAACTCTTATGAAGAACTTCTTAATATTACATCGGACTAGTTGTTTATAAATAAACAATATTCTTTATTTTAGAGAATTTATTATTTTACTGTTGAAATTTATTTTTCACAGATCTAATTTAGTCTAACAACTCGTAATTCTATTTAGTTCTTAACTTTATTTTGTAAAGTATGATTAGAGATAATGTTTTATTATTTCAGAGTATTTTCTGAACTCGATTTTACCTTTATATGTTAATTGAAACATTGTGATAGGTTTAGTTTTTGAATTGGTTTGATCTTCTTTGTTTTTTTCTATAAAACCTACATCTATTAATTTATCACAATGCCGATTTAAGTTACCAGGACTGAGGTTTAATTCTGTTTGTAACGTTGAAAATGAAGATGATCCATTATTTGACAAATAAATAAGGATGCTTAGTCGCGGAAGTGAATGTATTATTTTATTTATTGAGGTTTGAAAGGAATATGGCAGAGCCATTTTATCAATTACTTTCACTGAAAAAAGATCTGATTCATTATTTTCCATGTTATTCTTTGGTATTTCCAATATTGTTTGTTTAATACCCAAAATACTACTCAAATCTTTGGCTTGTTGTAAATAATTATAGGCTACATTAAAATTTAATTCTGACAATGATATGTGATATAATACAATCAATACTTCGATTTTATATAGATTTAACTTCTTTTCAGCAGAAATTTCTAATAATCTATTGGAAATTTGTTTTATATCGTTTAAAATCTCTTTTTCGCTTTGATCTAATTGGTAAGATGAATTTTCACTAATATTAAGTTGAAGTAATAAAAGCTCGATTAGTTGTAGATATGAAAGTGTGAGATACTGATAATCTACAGGATTATCAGACGAGACTATTTCTCTAAAAATAAATTCAGCTCTTGCCTTATCTACATATTTAGGTTGTGTTTTTAGGTAAAAAGCATGGGTATAAGAGTAAATTTGTTGTATTTTAGCAGAATTATTATTTGTTGAAATTTCTTCTAATGTATTGAGGTAGTGTTTTGCTTGAGAAAAATCAGATAAATTTATTGTTGCTATTACTAATCGATTACACATAACAGCAATCGAATCTTCATTTTTTATTTGATCAAAACTTAATGTAGTGTAACTTTCGATTGCCTTTTTCATGTTTCCTTGTCTAAAATAAATATCACCTAAATTTAAATAACAATTAAATAAACCACATTGTTCATTTATAGATAATGCAATTTCAAGAGCTTTTTCTTGAAATATCATTGCTTCTGAAATATTTCCCCTTTGAAAATAAATGGTTCCAATTCCATTAAGCCACATTCGTTGACATCGAAGATTATTAATTTCACAGGCAATTAAATAGGCACTATTATATTTTTCTAATGCTTGGTCATAAATACCTTGTCTAAACATGGTAGTGCCAGTTAAACCAATAATAAATTGAATACGATTGCTATCTTTTATCTTACTGGAGTAATCAATTGCTTTATTATATAATTTCGTTGTTTCTTCATAATTTCCTTGAAGTTGATTGAATTTTCCGTATACAATTAAAAAATCAATAATAATACCTAATTTATAATCATCCAATATATGAAGATCTATGGTGCTTAATAATTGAGAAGTCCGATTTAATAATTGATATCCCTCAGAATATTCTCCCTGGTAATATCTTAACCAACCAAGTACATGAATCACGTTTAAATAATCAAAAATGTGTTTATCCATTGATATATCAGATATTAACAAGTTGAGCAAAGATTCAGCTATTTTTAGTTTTTTCAAATAAGTTAAAGTCTTTATTTTGGTGAGTTTTATTTCTAAGGTTATTTCTTCCTTATCAAGGTCTTCAATGTAAGAAATTATTTTATCTAAATGACCATTTAATATCAATTGATGTAAATTAGCTTCAGATATTTGCCATCACCTGATTAAAAATGAAGTAGATATATCAAATATAATTTCTTATCTTAAAAATACGTTTTGATAACTCAGTTAAAATGTTAACTTTATAGATTTATTATATGAGTTATAACTTACTTTTAATGAATTGTGAGTATTTTGTAAACTCACTAATTCCTTTGCTTGTAATTGAAAACATTGTGACAAATCTAGTTTTCTCAATATCTAATGTATCCTTGGTTTTATGGATATATCCAGCCTCTAATAATTTATCACAATGTCTTGTTAAATTACCAGCACTTAATCTTAAATCTGCCTGCATATCTACAAATGTTGAATTTCCATTATTTAGTAAATAAACAATAATACTTAATCTAGGTATTGAATGAATAATTTTATTAATTGAGCTTTGAAAATTATAAGAAAATATTGTATTTTCAATTATCTTCTCTTTTACTTTAAAGGATTTATTTTCTTGGTAATAATCAACATTATCAGGCTCCGTTATTATTGTCTGATTTATACCAAGAATTGAACTGATTTCTTTGGCTTCTTCAAAGTATTGCTTTGCATTTTCAGTCTTTAGTTCACTCAATGCAATATAACCCATTATAATGAGTACTTCTAATTTATACAAAAATAATTTTTCAGAAGTTGTATATTCCATCAATTGATTTGATATTTGCTTTATTTCATCCAGTATTTCAATTTCTGTTGTTTGTAAAGGTCTATTATATCCATCATTTATATTTATTTGATCTAGTAAAATTTCTATTAATTGAAGATATGCAATAATCACATGTTGATAATCAACCGGATTTTTATTTTCAATTATTTCTCTAAAAATGAACTCTGCACGTGCCTTATCAGAAAATTTAGGTTGAGTTTTAAGAAAATAAGCCAAATAAAATGAATATGCTAGTTGTACATTTACAGAATGATTTGATTTAGCAATGTTTTCTATTTTAGCTAGATATACTTTAGCATGTTCTAGGTCTCCAAGATATACATAAACCATAATTAATTTGCCAAAATAAATTGATGTAATTGCTTCATCATGAATTAAATCAAAATCTTGTTTTAAATAACTATTTACTGCTTGTTCTAACTGACCAGATCTAAAATAAATATCACCAATATTCATATAACATCGTATTAAGCAACTTATATCGTTTATCTGTAGGGATAATTCTAAGGATTTTTCCTGAAAGCTTAGCGATTCCTTTAAATTCCCTCTTTGTAAGTATACATCACCAATACCATTCAACCAAAGAGCTTGGCCACGGAAATAGGATAAACTACATGCAATTTCATACGCATTATTATAACGATCTAACGCCTCATCGAATTTACCTTGTCTATAATATGCTTTTGCCTCATAACCATAGATAAATTGTAATCTTAAAGAATCCTCAATTTTTAATGCTAAATTCCTAGCCTTTTGATATAATGAAATTGCCATATCATACTTTGCAATAAGCTGGTTAAATTTACCCAAAACAGTAAAATAATCAGATATTATTCCCATTTTGTTATATTCCATTATTTGTGGAGAAATTGTTGTTACAATTTCTAGTTCTTTATTCAATAATTCATACCCTCGATTATAATCACCAGAAAAATAATATATCCAACAACTGGTTGAAAGAACTTTTAGATATTCGATTAAATCAATATTCTTATTTTGCTGATCCAAAATTTCTTTAGAAAGGTCCAATGCTTCATCAATTTGTTGCAAATATGAGAGAGCTTGAATTTTTAATAATTTAACATCCAAATCTTTTTTTGAATTAGGTAATTTATCGATATATCTTATTATTTCATCCAATTTTCCATTTAATTTTAATTGATTAAGAGTTGAATCTATAAAAATAACCTCTTTTATGTTTAATATATGCATAACCTTAGTACTTAAAAATCCAATTAGATTTTTTTCTAAAATTGAATATAATATGGACAATTATTAACTTCTCTTAAAATTAAATTTCCAAATTATTGGATGGCTCAAAGTTTCATAAATATATTAAAATCTCAATATATTTCAAATCCAAATGTTGTTTCCAAATCAGGTAAAGTCAATTCTTTATTACCTTGATATCCAGATCGTCTATCCATTAGTAACTCTGTTTTGTGTGTGACAACGTAGATATTATAAATAGGAATTTCTATAACTTTGTACACTTCAGAATAAGGATCATTAATCTGAAACATCCCGTCCACTTTATCAATAATATCATCAAGAAACATCTCTCTTAATCCATATTGAGACAAATACCAAAAAATGATTTTATCTTTTTCATATCTATCTGTAAATAGTATTTCAGAATATAATTCTTCAAAATGAGTCTTCTTCATATATAAACACCCTAAATTATGTGTATATAGTTTTGCGATATATTTAAAAAACAACCTAATTTAAAATACAAAATTAATTTTCTATTGATTAATTTGATTTTAAGGAATCGAGAATTTGTTCTAAACGTTCTTTCTTTTGTTTTTCATCTAAACCTAATAAATTATTCAGATTCAGTTTTATCCCCAAATCAACTTTATCAAGATTAATATATTCCTCGGATATTTTTCGCTTTTTCATCAAATCCAATAATGTATCTCGGATAGTGTGAATTTCTACTAATCTCTGATTAAATTCATCCAATACATGATCTAATTTATCAATTCCATTTGAAAAAGAAGATTTATTTATTGAACCTGAACCTAATTGTTCCTTAAATAATTCATTAAATTTCTCAATAAGTATTTCTAATGCTTTATATCCCTCTTTCTTTGAAGTTTGTGGATTATTAATAAAAATAAATGTAATTACTTCTTCTGTTTTTCCAATACAAAAGTTAATTAAACCGAAATCAAGATATTTAAACCCTTTATCAGTATAATCATCTGCTAGTTTTAATGCAGAAGTTAAAAATCCCTCAAACATCATTACTTCTGATTCAAATCCAGGAGTATATCGCTCATATATTTTATCATCTTTGTGCTGAATTACAAAACCATAACTTTTGCCTACGTCTTCCATTGTTTTGTCTCACCAAAATTTAGTTTTCTTAAGAACTCTCATAAATATAGATTCTTCCTTTTTCGTTCCTTCGATCATTATATTACTAATAATATCGTAAGTGATATTCCAAGCATCTATGACCTCATCTGTAAATACATCTGGTAATGAATCTTTGAAAGACCAAAATAAGATTGGTTTTAATTTATTGTAATCATCATCAGTTACACCATATCCAACATGTCTAATACCTGATTCTTTTAAAGTTGGTGTTACTCGTCCAATATTTGTTAGACCGAGAACAGTTGTTCCAATCATCTGCATCAATTTTTTTCCTTGTTCCCGCATATCCGTCTTGAACATTTGTTTATAATTTGGGTATTTTTCAAATAGTTTTCCATAAAACTTTTGAGAAATCTCAAAGGATTTAGGTACAACTTTCTCCCAAGTAGATTGAACTAATTTTATTTGATGTTCAGTAATCTCCATATTTAGTAATGCAATTTATAATATATAAATTTTAACCAACCTTCTTTATACATATCCTAATTTTTCTTTAACATAAATTAAAGATGAAATAATATATAAAATAATAATGATTTTTTAACTTTAATATGATAAAGCTCTTTTAATACGAATATAACTACCACATTAGTGATTGATAATTTTATTGTAGAGTTTTTATTTGTGGTCGGAAATGAGGGAATACCGTACATCGTTCATGATAGTAGAATTTCAACCGAAGGAGCAGAGAAAGATTCTATTGCAGAGTCAGTATTAATCAGTGGATTTCTTTCAGCAATTCAAGATTTTCTAAAATCAATAACAAATACTCATTTGAAAGTTATTGATGGGGGAACAGAGAAGATAATTATCCATCGTGGAGACAAATTTTCTGTTGCTGCAATTTCCAAATTGGATTTGGTTAATGATGTACTGAGAATATTAGAGGAAATTGCTGAGAAATTTGCTACACAATACAATACAATCATAGAATCATCGAATATAATAGATCAGTCAATATTTGAAGATTTCAGGCCATATTTAACAACTTCAATATTAATAGATAATCTCTTTACGTTAAAATCTAATGATATATATAGAAAGTCGGTGAATAAGATATTATTTGAAAATCCAACCTATATTGGAGAAAAGTATGGTAATCAGATGAGTGAATTATACAATGCACTTGATGGAGAAAAAACACTCTATCAAATTTTAAACCGACTAAATTTATTTGGTAGTATTGAGGCACTTGATAAAAAATTATTGGGATTATATAGAGACAACTTAGTGAAGAAAGTGCCTGATGGTGAACGTAAATTACTTATATTAAATAAAGTATTTACGTCATTTATTAATCATTTCAGTGAAATTATGAAAAAAGACCTACTTCTGTCTATAATTAATGAAATATATGCCCAATCAGAAAATCCAT
>JAOUKW010000608.1 GCA_029882335.1 Candidatus Heimdallarchaeota archaeon
TATTATGATTATGGAGATTCAACAAAGTTTAGAACAGTGAATAGAAGGTCCATTAACTTATCAAAAGAACTGAAGGATTCAGTAAGCCTTGCAGCGAATTACTGGGATCTTGGGATATTTTTTGCACGAAATGAGATAAAAGATAGCGCTTATTTTAATTATTTTAAAGCGCAGAAAATATATGAATCGATTAATAATAATTTTTATTCTGGTAGGCTATTATTGAATATGGCCATCATTCAGACTGATCTAAAAGATTATACGGGTAGTGAAATTACAACTTTTAAAGCATTAGAGCTATTAAAACCATTAGATAAGTATGATCAATTATATAGATGTTATAACAACCTTGGAATTATTTATAATGAATTGGAGGATTTTGAACAATCATTAATTTATCATAATGAGGCACTTGGATATGAGAAAAAAATTAAGGAATCGAATACATTTAAAGCAAATACATTAAATAATATTGGTGTTGTTTATGAAAGGCAGAAAAATCTGAGAGAAGCTTTAAAAAACTACCAACTTGCTATAGCAGAACAAAATTTGAAAAATAAGAATTCTGAGCTATTTGCAAGAATTTTAGGAAACATAGCCTATAGTAAATTCCTTTTAAGGGACACTTCTGGGATTAAAAATATTTTTTATAAGGCATTAAGGATTAGAGATAGTGTTAACGATCTGTCAGGTATATCAATTAACAAAATACAGTTGGCTGAATATTATTCATTTAATAAAGATACCCTTCAGGCTATTAAGTTGGCTAAGGAAGCAAGTGATTTAAGTTTTAGAACAAATAATTTTAGAGATCAGCTAGCCTCTTTTCTTTTACTTTCAAAACTCGATAAAAAAAATAGTAGCCATTATGCCAATAAGTACATCGTACTAAGCGATAAATTAGTCAAACAGGAACGTTCAGTACGTAATAAATTCGCACGCATCCAGTTTGAAACGGACGAATACATATCAGAAAATGAGCGCCTTTATGAGCAGCGAAAAAGGTTATTAATGCTATCTTTTGCCGGACTTATTTTGGCCATATTGTCATATATTATTATAGACCAACGGCATAAAAATATTAAATTAAGATTGGAAGCGCGCCAACAAAAAGCCAATGAAGAGATATATGATCTTATGTTAGTACAACAGTATAAATTAGATGAGGGCAGACGAAAAGAAAAAAAACGAATTTCAGAAGAATTGCACGATGGGGTATTAGGTAAATTATTCGGAACCCGATTATTGCTAAGTGCCTTAAATGATAAATCTGACGCAAAAAACATTAAAAAAAGAGAAAAATATATAATTGACCTTCAGGCAGTAGAAGAGGAGGTACGTAGTGTGTCTCACGAACTTAGTAGGCAATCAGAATTCTTAAATGTTGGTTATAAACAAGTTGTTCAAGATTTGTTAGAAAATCAAAGTAAGATCAGCAGTTTTAATTATGAATTCAGATGTGATAAAAAGATCAATTGGGAGGAAATAAGTGGAGAATTCAAAATGAATATGTACAGGATAATTCAAGAATCTTTACAGAACATCAATAAATACGCTAAAGCTAAAAATGTGATGGTAGAGTTTAAATTAACTCAAAAGCACTTAAAACTATTGATTATCGATGATGGGATCGGATTTAATACATCAATAAAGAAGAAAGGCATTGGACTTAAAAATATCAAATCTAGAACAAAACACCTAAAGGGTATTTTTAAAATTAAGTCAGAGTCAAGTAGCGGTACTTTTATTGAAATAAAAATTCCATATTTAGGTGATTTAATATTTT
>JAOUKW010000609.1 GCA_029882335.1 Candidatus Heimdallarchaeota archaeon
TCACTTAACATATTAGAGCCTGCAATGTATGGATATTGATCTATTCTAACTTGAAGCCCATCAAGTACTTGATCTCTTACTAACTTTAAAGTATCTTTACTCATTCCCCAATTTTTCTCTCCTGCAATCTTATGATGTGATAATTGACCTGATCTACACCCACTATACTTAACGATTTCAAGGAATTCAGTTATAGCATTGATTTGATCATCTCCTTCATTTCTTATATGACTAAAGTACATGCCATTATATTTGCCACTTAATTCTGCTAATTTAATGATTTCAGGTGTCTTGGAATACATTTGTGGTGCATAGATTAATCCTGTTGAAAAACCAAATGCTCCTGCTTTCATAGACTCCTCTACCATTGCTTGCATTTGTGAAACTTCTGCATCAGTTGGATCTCTATTTTCCATGCCAAGAATGGAGAATCGAATAGAAATAAATCCAACTAGGGGTAGTAAATTCACTGCAATATCTACTGATTTCATATACTCCAAATATTCTGCGAATGAAGACCAACTTACTGAAGTTCGTTGATCTTTTGTATTAAAACCATTAATTATATCTTCGAACTCTTCAACTTTTTCTTTTATAATAGGTGCTAATGAATAACCACAATTACCTGTAACCACAGAAGTTATTCCTTGTCGTACTAGGTTTGATGCATATGGATTTGTAATAATACTGAAGTCTGCATGAGAATGCATATCGATAAATCCAGGGGATACATATAATCCAGATGCATTTATTGTTATCTTTGAATCAACATCTGGTATATTTCCAATTTTGGCAATTTTAGATCCGATAATACCAATATCTGCTGGAAACGGTAAATTACCAGATCCATCTACAACAATTCCATTTCTGATAATACAATCAAAATTATCCATAAATAATTAATTATTGATTAGTATAAAAGATCATACTCGTATGTAAATTTTATAGAAAAAATTTGGTATCTATAATACATATACTATGATAAATAACCATGATTCAATTGCATTCAATGAAATAGCGAATTTATTTCTTTCGAAATCAATTTTTTTATGGATACTGTAAAATTAGATAAATGATAAAGCCTTTCATTTATGTTCTCATTGCGATGAATAATAGTAATATGTAAATGTGGGAGCTTCTCCAATAAAGAATAATAATCACCATCTCCCGAAATCAATATTATATGGGAAATATCATTCTCCTTACCCACTACATCCATACAATCGTTCTTAATAGCGTTATCAACTGCATTTTTTGAATTATCATCCACCCAGTGGACATATATTCTAGTTGAAAATCCTTTTGAGCGAAGAAATTTTCTTTTTTGGTACGATAAGGTCTTACTTCTCGCAAAAATTCTGAAATGTATGATATTGAAAATATTTTGAAGTTCCTTTAATTTATTCAGAAAGGCATCTTGATCTTTACTTAGCAAAGGTATATTTTCATAATCCCAAAACAAAACAGTTTTTCCAGTAATACTCATATGTAGTAACCAATATTATATACTTAGTTCTTCTGTATATATAAAATTAAAAAAATAAAATTGAATATAAATTTAAATTATGGATTTTTTTGATTATGATCGTTTTCTTCTAATAACTAATGCAACAAAGGTCATAGAGATAATACCAGGAATATACGAAAATGGTAAATTACCTAATCCATTTCCTCCATCAGATCCATTTGTTGGAGTACTTGAAGAATTATTATTATTATTATTATTGGGTTGTTCCGAAAGATATTGACGGGGATGAGATTTAATAGCGTAGTTGTTTGAGATA
>JAOUKW010000610.1 GCA_029882335.1 Candidatus Heimdallarchaeota archaeon
ATGGTTCTACTTCATCACGTCTACCAGCATAACAATGTATGACACAATATCCAAATAATAAATGATATTGTAAAATCTTTGATTTTTCCTCTAAATTATCAATTGATAGTTTTGAATATGAAATTGCTTTATCATATTGTCTTAATAGATGAAATGACCATGAAAGATTACTTAGAATTTGATATTTTAATTGGTACTTATAGTGTTTAAAAGTGTGATAAGCTTCTTCTTGAAGGGCAATACACTTTTCTAAATCACCATTAATTTGATAAATGAGAGATAGAGGAAGTAAGTAATATGAATATAATAGATTATTTTGAGGTTTTAAATATGATAGACCTTTGTCGAATAAATTTTCCTTTTCACAAGATTCATCTGTAAAATTGGCTAGTCTGCACAAAAATATGCCATATTCCATTGGATGCGTTTCTTTTTGTTTTTCAAAATCATCTTTCATGTTCATAAAAATTTCATAAGCAGTTTCATCATTGGGTATTTCTTCATTTCCAATAATTCCGGATATCGATGTCACATAGAATGCTTTTGCAGTGTGATTATCAAGCCTATTTTTTGTTGTATCATACAATTTTTCCCATTCACGATTTAAAAGTAATTCGAGATAATCCACTTTACCCATTACAAGATTTAAGATAATGTATTTAATGATATTGATTATAGAGTGAATTATTAAAGTTAGAGCAAATACGTAAGTTACTTTGTAAATTGATATTGAAAAGACTAACTTATAGTCTGAAGATCTGCTAATTATAAACAAAAAATCAAAGTGTTGATGTTCATGAAATCTGATAATTAAAGATCATGAATTTAAAGAATTAGCTCGAGACATTGAAGTACAAATAAATTATTATTTCTAACAAAAATTTCATTGTTCAAAATATCTATTATTCAGTAACCAATTGTAAAATGACACAATTACGTATTTCACCAGTTATTCATCTTTACTTCTAAATTCAATAGACCCTTATCTTTAATCTTTATGTCTACTATAAACCCATTATGATATTGGTATTTTAAATTCTATTAGAAAGAAAACTTAGATCTTCATTTTTGTTAACAATCCTAAAGGATGTTCATAATAAAGATTACCCGATTTTTCATGTTGTGAAATAGGTACTAATATATTTATCAAACTCATCCACATTTATATCATAGGTTTCATCTAAATCCTGGTTTAGATAATTTATATGATCGAAGTTTATTTTATTTTTTACACCTAAATCATACAACAGTTTGAAAGAAATATTATCAGTATAACTCATCATACAAAGATTATCGATTAAGTGATCTATATTTTCAATTAAAAACACTATTTCTGCTTTTTTTATTGATAGCTCATCTACCGACATGGATTTATTTGATATTACATTCAAATATTTCCTTAAATTACAATTAATTCTCAATAGATCACTTATAGTTAGTGATATATCAAATTTGAATATATTGCTATCTATTGTATTTGGGGATTTATATGATATTTCTTTATCCACTTTCATCACGTTTGATTATAATACCATGAAGACATGAAATTCATTATTTATAATTTTAATTCAAAGAAAACATAAAAATCAATACCATGTCTCACTATGCTTTAGTTAAGCATAAAAATAGTTAGAAAAGAAACTATTTGTGTTAACATGGTCGTTACAATTAGTTTATAGTAATAGATTATATAAATTTTATTATTGATGTACCTATTAAATTTTAATTTTTGCAACCCTAAAGAGTTCAAATCTTGGAAGATACAATCAATTACTATCAC
>JAOUKW010000041.1 GCA_029882335.1 Candidatus Heimdallarchaeota archaeon
GAACTGTCTATTGTTTAGGGTCTTCTAGCATGTTGGAAATACTGTTTAATGGTTGTGAGGTAATTTAAATAACTAATTTCATATTTTACACATTTAATTATAATTATCAATGCAATTTTTAAAGCAGACCAAGCTAAATTTATTGATTCAATTTTTCTACTTGAGTAAAAGAAATAATTTGATGAGATACATAACTCCATAAATTGATCTAAATTCGCTTGAATAGATTTAATACGATAATCTTTACTCTTTGATATCAATTGTCTGTGTTTAAACAGATCTGCAGCTTGGTTAAAATAATTTGCTGCATTACGATAATCAGCTTCTGCTAATAACATCTCAGCCAATTTAATTTGTAATGATTCTAATCCATCATATAATACATGATGAGATAGTACCTGAATATTAAAATTCATGAGATCAGATAATTGATCCATTGTGTTTAACTTTTCAATATTTTCAAATTTTTTTAGTAAACGTGGTAAAAGAAGTAAACGTGAAGGAATTTTAAATGATATCCAGGAATAATATTTCAAATCATAAGATTGATTAAATTTACTTGTAAGTAGTAACTTGAGGATATTATCTCCATTTTGGTATCCAATTTCATTAATCTTAGTTTCAATAATGGCTGCGAAATTCAATATTTTTACAAGATCATCCTCGTCTAAATCGATATAAGAAAATGAATAAATCATATTCAACATTATTAATATTCGTTCTCTCGGATCAATTACATCAAGATTAATAAAATTATTAGAAATTAATTTTATAATATAATCAATTACCATAGTATTTGTATCACAATCATCATTTTGAAGAAAGTCAAAAAATTTGCTAATATATGGAATAAATTCGAATATATTATCGGGAGGAGTTGTTTCTACTAAAATTTTAAAATAATTTGGTTCAAAATGTGTCCAACTTCTTCTTGCAAAAAAATAAGATTCTGGAATTGTTTCGAATAAATCATCAATCTGATCCATTGTTGGTTTTTCTTTAGATGATGTTAGTGTTAAATTCAAATATCGAATATCAAGCAATTCCTCAACAAACACTTCCCGACCTTGACTGAGAACATATGAAGAAACATTTAATATCCAATTAATTGATTGGTTAAAGGTGTTCTTGACAACTAGTATTAAATCCAAACTCTCATTTAACCAAAAATAAAAGGTGGCACTCTGAGATTCAACTTTTAAAATCTCTCCAAAATAGTAGTGATTTGGAATGATAGATCTTTCATTAAATTCATTATTTTCATATCTATCAAATATGTTCTCTATCTCTTTTATATGATTTGGATCAAATTTTTCGGATGGTTCTATTGAATATCCTAATTTATCACTGATATCAATTGAAGAAAGGGTATTTTTTTTAATAAAATAAATATCTCCTAAATTGAACACAAATATAGTAATGTTCTCATTAGTAATATATTATCTTATTAAAAAACAATAGGAAAGAAAAAAATTGCTATTTTTTAATTTTTTCATTCCATAGCTGATTGAACATCCATTCAAAACTTTTTACCAAACCCTCACTTGCAGTTCTCATTAATGTTGTATTTAATCCCCCTTCTGATACTATGAAAAAAATATATACAATATTATCAAGGATGATAAAAGAAGTAAATAGATTTTCAGAAGATTTAATTTCTATCTTGAGATTTTGAAATGGTGGAAACTGTGAAAATTTTAACTTTATTCTTGAATACATTTCATCATCAGAAATTAAATACTTTATTTTTATATTTTCATTGTATACTTGTGATAAAATCATACCACTTTTTTTCCAATCAAATGCATTGATACCAGATGAGGCTGCAATTAAAATACGTTGCTTAACATTTTTTAGATGATCTAAAAACAATGGCTCTGCATGTGAATATGAATACAATTCAACACCTGGAGAAATGTCTGCTGCTAAATTATTTGACCAGACATTATGTAGATGATTAGCTATTTCATCTATTTTTTCCAATTTTTGATTATATTCAGATTCTAAGTTTTGTTTTAATTTTTCAATGGCTTGTTTAGGAGGAATTACAGTATAGTTTGAATTTGAATTTTTTTGTAACAAATTTTTAGCCGCGAGACTTGATAATATCTCATATACTCGTGACCTAGGAAGTGTAGACTGATTAATAATATCTAGGGCTTGAAATTCAGACAAAGTGATAGCAATTTGATATATTATTGCCTCATTTTTGGATAAATTTAGAGTTGATATTAGATTTTCGTTGATTCTAAATCCCTCTAAATTAAATTCTTACTGATACTCTATAATAATTTAGATTGAGATTCAAATATCATATCAACTTAAACAATTATTTATTTAAATCTTCCCAGAGATATTGCCATTTACTATCAGCTTCGATACCAATACCAAATCGACCCATTTCTTTCGCATATCGAATCACCTGCCCACTTCCAGCATATGGATCTAGCACATAATCATTTTTGAGAGACCATAAATTAATACATTTTTTCACTAATTCTGCTGGAAAAGATGGATAACTATGATTGTATTCTTTGACCTCTCCTTGATAAGAAAGTTTCCAAACTGAGTTTTCAGTAATGGTATCACCAGCTTCAGCCCGATTCCCAGGTTTTTGATATATGGTTATGATATCATGTGAAGGAACTAATTGGATATTTGGTGGTTTGTTAACCTGATATCGACTTGTTCTTATATTATTTTTTGCCCAAATAGCTTCATCTTTAAGGATCCACCCAATTTTCCTAGCCATACTTCCAACATCATGGATAATTGGCCAGTAGAACTTTATATTCCGATCTTCTTTATCGGTTTCAGTCGAATTACTAAGTATCAAGATTAACTTTCCACCAGAGACGGTCACTCTAAATAATTCAATTAATGTAGATTCTAGATGCGCTAAATAATCATCATAAGTTCTCCAACCAAATTCAAGAACATCATCATCAAGAATGTACAGTTCTGATTCATAATATGGTGGAGATGTAATTGTTAAATGAATTGAAGAATTTGGTAGATTTGTCAACCAATCAGGAGTCTGCCCAATATGAACTTTGTTTACTAGATCTTTTAGAATTTCCATAATATGGTAATCTTATTTGATTTTAAAATATGAATGATAACCTTATTTGCTATTTTATTTATACTACTTCGATTTAGTGCAATTTTATTTATCATTAGATGGTTATTCATTCACAACAAATATAATTATTTAAAATAAAAATGAATTGTTAAAATAATGAGTAGAAATTCCAATTACCTGCTCAAAATTGCTTTGCTTGGAGATCCTGCAACTGGAAAAACAAGTTTGCGTAGAAGGTTTATGGGTAAAGGGTTTTACAGTTCTCACCAATTAACATTAGGGGCGGATTTTGCCAATCTTGATGTAAAATATGGAGATTATACAGTTCAATACCAAATTTGGGATCTTGCAGGACAACAACGTTTTGAGAATTTAAGACCTAGATTTTATACAGGGGTAATGGGTGCATTATGTGTAATTGACATTACTAGAAGAGAAACCTTGGTAAATTTGAAACAATGGATAGAAGAATTATATCGACATAATGGAAGAGGAGTAGTTCCAATTGTGATCCTAGGTAATAAAGAAGACATTAGAGATGATTACAGTATACCACTTGAAGATCTACATAACTTTGTTAAAGCTCTGAATAAACAAGCAGTAAACTTTAATTTTGAAGTGTTCTTTTTAGAAACTAGTGCAAAGACTGGATTAAATGTAAAAGAAGCTTTTGAGACATTGGCAAAACAATTATTGGCAAAAGACGGCATTTATTTGTAATAATCTATTTATTTTCTTATATTATAGTTGCCGATTAAGATTTGATGGTTCTTGCAAACATGCCATCATCAGTAGTTGTTGTTGTTATTTCGACGGTATCACCTTCTTTCAAGAACATGACCGTATCACTCCATTCATTCAGACTAATTTTACTTTGATCAAATATAACAGTACCACTCTTTGGACTTTCTGTACCTGTAGTTATATTACCTTTACAAATTATTTGAGTAAAACCATCTCTAACAAATGTATTCATTGCATTAATTTCTAATAACACATGTCCTGGACTCGATGTACCACTCGAAGCTGTGACTGGAGCAGGTTTTGGTGCTGATTGAGGTTTTGGTGCAGCACCAATTGGTGTTTTTGCAGGCGGAGCGGCCATTTTCTCCTCTTTTGGTGGTGCAGATTTCTTTGGTGGAGGAGATGATTTTCTTGCAGGTTCAGCAGGTTGGCCATATGTTTTTTCTTGTGCTTTCTTTCTCAGAGCGGCTTCTTCTTTTTCAAGCTTTGCTTCAGTTAAATCATCTGAATGACCTGCACCTTCTAAAATTTTTGCACGATCAGCAAGTACTGAAGGAAGATTTGTTGCTTGATCAATTTCCATTCCAGTTAGGTCAGTTTTGACGTATTTTTGTTGAACAGTTCTCCATAGATCACCTATATTTGCTTCAGTTAATTCATCCATAGGATAGTCTCCCCTTAACCAATATCCATCAGGCATTCTATATCCAGATCTTACGATAGTATCTGCTTGTCTTCTAGCAGTTCTTTGTCCCACAATACCAAGAGAAGAAGCATAAACTAAAATCCATCTACTTGCTTCCTCATTTAGGACCAACACACCATCAATTTCTTCCTTCTCTAATCTTCCTGAAATTTCAACTGGATTGCTGGATTCCATAATTGAGGACATTTTCTTTTTATCACTGGTGTATAATTTAAACTCTCTATCACCATGATTATAAATAAAAAACACTAATTCTTTGTTTGCCATCTTAGTACTTCCATTATAGTTTCGCCTTTCAAAAATTTAATCCATGTTTCGTCTTTGAAATTATTATAAGTTAAAAAAAAATGGTGCTTTATTTAGACTTATTTCTATTCTACCGATAGACTTTCCAAATTATATACCATAGAACCATTATTCTTGAATATGGAAAAAATCTCGTTATGTATGTAAATTTGATCTTTAATACAATGAAAAACCATATGGCGCTATTTATTAATGAATCTCGACCAAATCTCTTTGAAATCAGTAATATACATGAAGTAGTTATCATATATTGTGGATAATGACGAACTTAATATAATTAATGGAAAATTCATTGATCCTACATATAAGAATGATTTTCACCAATTTGAAGATGAATTAAAACTTATTTGCTTTTTAGTCTTACCAGGTATTAATGCGAAATCCATAGAAATAAAGGTCGAAAAACAATTTTTGCAAATCAAAGCCACATTAGATGAAAACGGCAAGTTATTATTAAAAAAGAAAATGATATCTCTATCAGGACATTTAACTTGTGATGTAAAAGATAATATTTTCACAACGAGGTATGAGAATGGAATCCTAATTATTAATTTAATCAAATGCAATAATATAACATAATTCGATTAAATAGAATATGACTGTCGACTAAAATTTAAAATATCGCTTTCTGATTACTATCTGTGTTATCTAATGAAGCCATATAATCTATTATTTGTAGAGGATGAAGTTGATATTCAAAAAGTAGTTGAACTTTATCTAAAAGAACATCCATCGATAATATATCATATAGTTAATACCGGAGAAGAAGCCCTTCAACTGATTGATAACAATGAAATCGATATAATTGTTACAGATTTTATCTTAGGTACTGGGATCAATGGTGCTGAATTATTAGAAAAAGTCAAGAAGTTAAAGCCAAATATATTTCGTTATTTGCTAACAGGTGTAATTGATAATAAATTAATACAAGAGGCAAAATTACGTGCAGAGCCTGTTAGAATATTTGAAAAACCTTTGATAATTGAGGATATTATAAGCGAAATTACTCAAAAATTATCTTAAACATCTATTATCTACAATTTATATTTGAAATTTTATGATATTTATCAATTAAGACGTTAATTTACCTCATAAATTTGTTTAATGACTAAAATTTTCATATGAAATTATCGTTTATTAATTTTTTATCGTTTTTTCCTTGATCGGACTTTATCTACAATTATTACGACTGGAATTAATGATAGAGCTACATAGTGATAATTTGATTTTAGAAAACTTGATACTTCATCTACAGGAGATGAATAATCAATGATAAACCAAATAGAATCGGAGATAATGTAACCAACTGATGTATCCTCACCAAACAGAGTCAAAGTATAATTTCCATTATTAAGATCATTTATTTCAAAACCAGAGGTTACTACACCAAGATCAACTTCATCCCTTCTAGATTGTAAAAGTCCAGTGATAGTTGTTAATTCTGTTTGGAAAGTTACTGTTACATCCCTTGTATTTATTTCTTGTCCATTAGTCGGTGAGGTAATATCAAGAGATGGAATCTGATCTGAATTTACGACAAAAACATCAACACTATCCAGTTGCGAGCTACCATCAACCAATCTAATATTAACAATATATTCTCCTGTTGTTTGAGGGCTGAATACAATTGCTTCATCCACACCACGTGGATTGGTGGAAGAGGCAACAAGATTTAAATCACCGAAATTATTGGGATTATTTTTCTCAAAAATCAATATATCTACATCAACTTGATCACTCCCATCAACTATAAATCCAATTGGATTTAAATCCTGAACATTAAGAGTATATGCCATATTATTGGAAGTAAATGGATCATTTTCATCAAATTCAAGGGTAAAAGAATCTCCAATATTTAAACTATTCATTAATATGGAATAAGCAGCTTTTGCATTTACCGCACCCCAGCCTTCAATATTATCTTTTGATATGCGATTAATGCGTGGTACATAATTTGCGTCATTTCCACCTGAGATTCTTTCTCTTCCTAAACCAATATTGCCAACTTCATAAGTTGATGCTAAAATAATTTGTTTTACTCGATATACATCTGAAGCCGAATTCCAATCCCATCCATCCACATCTTGGATAATAGATGAGATTAAACTTGCCAAACCAGCAATATGAGGAGAAGCCATTGAGGTACCCATATACCCAATTACATCATCAGGAGATTGATTTATTGCAGCATAATTGGAATCTGCAGCTACAACCAATCCTAATCCACTCTGATATGATGTCTGACCAATTTGTTGATGGTTGATTACTATAGAACCACCTGGTGCTAGAACATCAGGTTTTATCAATCCTGATGATAATGATCGACCACCTTGTGAATAAAATGCAACTTCTCCGAAACGGTTCAAAGCTCCTACAGTAATTGCTTCCTTCGCAGTCGCAGGTGATGCAAAAGCAATACCTCCGCCAGAATTTCCTGCAGCCACCACACTTAAGATACCATTTTGTGCTAAAGTACCAATCGCAGTGTCGAGAGTTGCACTAATTCCAGAATCTAATCCTAAACTCATATTCACTATTGTTATATTATGTGTTTCTCTATTTGCAATTACCCAATCTATTCCAGCCATTATTGTACTTATATCACCAACAGCATTAGATCCATCAATGTTTGCGTCTAATACCTTTACAGCCACGATATTACTTGTAAATGCCATTCCAGCAAATGAATTGAAGGCATCAGTGGATGATTCGAATGAATTATTTATTGGCATTTCTACCCATGCCTCATACAGTTGATTTCCTGCTCCAATATTGTTATAAATAATAAATAGATAATTCCCTGCAGACAAAGTCACTTCTTGTACTATTTGACCAGTGGTATCAGTATTGATTTCATGTGCCACTCTAAAGGTACTGTCTAATATAACTGGATTCAATGAGGATCCTGGATTATCTGAGCCTGGATTATTCCAATCAATACCATATCGAATTGTGCTTGTTTGAGTTAATGAAATTTGAAAATCTAAATAGGCACCACCAGCAGGATCGATATAACCTCTAGCACTCTGATTAAATTTATCATTAGCCACATTCAAATCTCCTGCTGCGATACTAGCAACATGCGTGCCATGTCCCAATGTATCTATTGGATCAATCTTATCATCTATTGCATTATACGTGGCAACAATTCGACCATCAAATGCAGGATGTGTTGCATCAATGCCAGAATCTAATATAGCAATACTTTGATCGCTACTTCCTGTAAGTCCATTAAACCAAAAACTAGATCTCACACCCATTTGTGAAGTTGAATAGAATAAATGGGGTTTCAGCTTATAATTTTCTTCTATAACCTTTAATCCAGTAAGAGATTGTAAAATATCAATACTATGAATATCGGATTTGACGACAATTGCAGGAATTGATTCAAATTGATTAACTAATTCAAAATTAGAATTTATATATTCAAAAGGAATGTCATTGAATTCATCGAATAATAAAATGTATTCTTTTACTCCTTCACTAAATACAGAATAATCAGATAGTTTATCATTATTTAGATCAACATTTTTTACATTTCTATTAATTATATCCTTTAGTGTCTCTTCTTGAAAGAAGAAATTACTAGGTCCACTGGTAATTTTATTATTAGATAGATCAATAATCTGGCTTGATCTGCTTCTATCAGAGGATGCGAATAAAATCCCTGATAACGAAAGAATTAGTACTAATAAAATTACATTTAATCTAATAGCCTTCAATAATTATATTAATACTTTTTTTGTTATTAAGGTAATCTAATTTAATTTTAAATGATACTCAATTATTTTTTATTTTTTTTCTTTAATTTAGTAGCAACAGTTAATATCAATATAGCAGATAGTATGGGGGTTATGGATAGTGGTGTGTTACGATTAGATTGAGTTTCTCCTGAATAAATCAAAACTTCAATGGTAAGTACAATTTCCACATAATTTCCTCCACGATCATAAACTGTGAGTTTGATCTCATATGTCCCATTAAAATGGTATTCAAAAGCTGCTGATGTTCTATTTGTCACATTTGCGACTAGTCCATTACCCCATGACAGAGTTGCGAATTTCACCCCATAATCATAATCCATGGTATTATCAGAAAAATCAAACGTTACTTGAACAAAACCACTGTTACTTTGTCCATTCACAACATTTACAAAATTTAATTCAGCAACAGGTGGATTAGTATCAACATATACAAAGAATAAAGTTATATTACTCACACCTTTGTTATTGGTTACATTTAATTCAATAATATGAGTTCCATTTACAATTTGTTCATCTTCATTTAGGAATGATACTGTAAAATTCGGTCGTGAAACTAAATTTTCAGACAAAGCGGTTAAATTTGATGAATATCGGACAGAAGATACTGTTCCTTTAAATGTAGAAGTTGAAAATACAATAACAATTTCTGAAGTATTAACATAAGAATTGTTCAATGTTTGAATTGATATCTGTGGAGCTGCTCTGTGAATATTAATAAAATAAGTTTGGTTCACATAATACATACTCGCAGATTTAAGAATAAATTGAATTTCTACTTTTTGATCTACTTCAAAAGCAGCGGTAATTGATCCATTATAGTATTTTTTGAGAGTATCGTTTCCATTCACACTTATGGTTTCTGTTGAATTTGCGATCATATTTATTTCACCACCAAGCCAATCAGATGGGGTATCAGTGGTTAAATTTTCATAGGTTCGATATTTATAAAATAACGCATTATAATCGCTTTCATTAAAACTAGTAATATCAAACTCAATATCTTCCGTATCTGTATATTGTGTTAATGATTCACTAAAAGTTACATTGAAAAATGTTCCATCTGTGATTTGGTGAGTAATACCCGTCCTAGAAAGTCCTTTTTCCCAACCATAAATACTATACGCAGAGAAATACATTATACTATTTGTCATTGTTAAATTAAAACTATAGGTAGTTTGGTTAGTATTAATACCATTTACTTCAACAACACTTGTTTCAATATCAATCATACTTTCATTTACCATACTTTGTGAATATACTTCTGTCTCATTCTGACCTGCAGAGATGAAAAGATCAAATACAGTGTCATTCCCTGTAATTGCGGTGTAATTGATTGTAACCACAGAATTAAGAGGTGCATAATAATCACCAAATTGATTTGATCCTGCCTCTGTTGCATTAGTACCTGAAAATGAGGGAGTTGACATTTCACCATTTATCCATAGTTGATGTCGATTAGAATTATCAAATAATTCAAATTCTTCAGCAGTTCCATTTTCATAGCTTCCATAATATGCATAACCATAAAAGCTGGTAAACGATGTAATGTTTAACTCAAAAGTATAAAATGATTCATTTCTAAAACTCCTTACTTTTGGTATTTCATAATCAGAAATATTTTCATGAGTAATATCATCTATTAAACCACTACCTGTACCTAGAATTAAAACACCATCCACATTGAATCGATCTGCTTTATATTTTATTTCAATAACACTGTATAATTCATATACATAGCTACCCTCATCGAAGGTTCCTGTGTCATTTAATCCCTCAAAAATAGGGGTTTGTTCATGTAATTCATGTATCCTAATATCGTCTTGACCACTGATATTGGTAAATGTTATATTTAAGACCAATAAAACGAGTAAAATTAAAAACTTTGACCTCATACTTAAACTCACGTAAATAAAAAATGATCCTTAATGTTCTTGCAATTGCAAAACCCTATAAATAAATCGATAGAGTTTCTAATCTTAATTAGTGAATTAATACATAGCTTAACTTTTTAACGTGATTTAGTAAATATTGAATTTTTAGGCAATAATAATTAGCTGATCGTCTTTTAATCGGTGTCGGCAAATTGGACATTCACCTCTGATTTTCAACCATTCTTTGAGGTGGGAGGTGTGTGAATAATGTTGACAAAATGGGCAACTAACTAATTTATCTACTGTGCCAACAGCTCCTTTGCATACACTACACTTTGGTGGATCAGTCATACAGGTTACACATGTTTTCTTATAATCATTCATAACAGCCTTACAACTCAGACATCTACCTTTTTCTTTGACTTTAAATAGATTTCGTGATACAATGACATCTTTCTTGTTTAATGTAAATTGATAGTATCCCATAACAACTAACCAAGATAGTTGTAACAATAATTCTTCATTTGGGATTTTAAGTATATTCATTATATTCTTCAGTGATAATGTATTATTTACTCTTGACTCAATTACCCGAATTAGCTCCTGATATTTTGTCGGGAGTTCAGAAAGAGGAGTACTTGGATCGGACAGTTGAATTTTTTTCACTTGAATATCATTCTTTTCTGCAACTAAGTTTAATAGCCCTGAACCAGAAAGATAATATAATTTTTTCAGAATAGTAATTTTATCTATTTTAAAAAGACTACTAATTTCTTTGTAAGTAGGTTTATTTCTCGCAATGGTATAACCAAGTAAATATTGATCGATATTATTTAGATCCTCTACTTCATTAAGTGGAGGTAATTTTGGTACATCAACTAAGGTTAACCTAGCTTTATCAACAATACTTTTACCAATATTTTTTGATACAAATTCATATGCTCTCTCTCGAGATTCCATTCGATCTAAATCAAGTAATTCACCAATAGAACCCCAATCTAAGGTTTTGTTAGCAATTAATGCGCCTAGTAATATTCTATCCCCATAATTTATTGTAAGTTCTCCTTCATTCTCGATTACTTTCGTTGCTTTTACTTCAAATGTATTTTTATTAACAAAGCTACCTGTGATTAAACCTGAAAGATATAAGAGTATAATGCCCTTAATAACATTTGATTTTTCTTCCCTCATTTGGCGAGAGGCGTTTGATAAACTAACTGAGCTATTACTTGAAATAATTCCCATTAACATTAATAAATTTACGTTGAAAGAAGTAGTAATATCTTCTACAGCTATTACTTTTGTAATGGATGGACGTTTTTTTATGTGAATAAATTGATTTTTATCAATTCGCACTACAACTTGATTAGTCATACTTAGTTTGGAAATTACCTTAATCAAATCAAGTTGATTAATTTGTGTCAAATCCATTACTTCTTCAATCCCAACTGGAGTTTTTAAGCTAATAAACCCAGATATTATTTTTTCAAGTTCAGAAAATTCATCTGCAGTTCTTTCTGGAAATTGAGTAATTACTCTTTTAACAATTATTTCTAATTCTGGCGTTCCAAATAATGATTTTTTTAATACAAAATCACAACTGATTTGATTTGATAATAATGCATTGAGGAGAATCCCCTGTACTTTATGTTCGGTTAAATCTAAATAATTTGCTAAATCAGGAATAGTAATATTTTCACTTATCAATGCATATCCAATAACTTCTTTTTCGATATCCGTTAATTCGGATACAGCCTTGGGATTCATTGTATAATGAACATTAAATTCAAATTCTTCGTTTTTCCTTGATTTTACAGAGATAAATCCCTTTGTGAGGAATGTAGTAAGTAATATGATTAGATTTTGTTTGGTTATTGAGAAAATAGAAGTAAATTCTTCCAAAGTAACTTTTAGATTAACCTTGATAAAAGACAAAATTAATCTTTCATCTAATGTAAGGTAACTTTCTTGGAGTTTTATTGATTTTTGCAAAGATTGTAATTCAAATGATTTATTATTAAACCGCCCAATTAAGAGGTCAGATTGTAATAATCTACCCATTTTTTCTTCAATTTCTATTTTCTTTAATCCCATCAATTTTCCTAATTTTCCAATGTGAAAATTATTATAGAGTAGAATATAACCGATCATTATGGATATTTCATCTGCGTTATAATCTGGAAAATATGATTCCACATAGCTGACTGGATCTACTCCATCTTCTGATATTACTATACTTACAGTCATTGAATAAATCAAATCTCAATATCTATTAATTATATAAATGACATATCATTTATAGTTATCATTATTTGGGCTAACAAAATTTCCTATAATTTGTAAAAATTTTCGATGAATCAGATTATCATTAGAAAGCTCAGGATGAAAGGTTGAAACCAAGATATTACCTTGCTGAATAATTACAGCTTTGTCTTGATATAGTGATAAAATTTCTACATGGTTGGATACGGTATTAATAATTGGTGCTCGTATGAAAATTGCCTCAAAAGGTTTATCTTCAATATTTATAACCGTAGAAAAAGAATCTCGTTGACGACCATAACCATTTCTTAAAATCTCAATATCTACAACAGGAAAAGCACCTTCTGAAACTTCGGAATTTAATGTTCGTCTAACTCTTTTTGAAAGTAAAATTGCACCAGCACATGTTCCAAACGCAGGAGTTCCAGACTCAATTTTATTCTTTACCGCCTGAAGCATTCCTGTCTTATTACCAATCAGTATCATTGCACTACTTTCTCCCCCAGGAATAACAATACCATGTATGCCTTCTAAATCTTCAGGATTAAGTAAACGAATTAATGAAATAGGTACATTAAGAGCCTTTGATGCAGATAGTAATGCATTTTCATGTTCCTCAATCGCACCTTGTAGTCCAAGTATTCCGATCTTTAACATTCTTAATTCAATCTGTTTAAAATTATTCTTAAGATATGATATAATGATCTATTTTAAATGGATAAATCATCCAATTCCTTGAGGACTTCTAATAATTTTTCTTCAACGACATTTTTCTCTTTTTCTACATCTTTAGGTATTAATTTTGAATTGTCTAATGGAGGAAGTCCAAATAATTCCCTCAGTTCCTTATCGAATGAAACTGAAATATCCAGTTCTACATTAAGCTTAGATGCTTCTATGATGGATTTTAAATTTTCAGAATTTCTGAGTTTTGAAATAATTTTTCTAATCTTGCGTCTTCCATATCCTTTATCTACGGAAATTACAAATATTAGATTCTTGTGTTCACGAAAGTAAAGTTCTTGCCTTTGCATTCGGATAGAGTATAAATTATCTTCAAGTTCTTTGGAAAAAGCAATAATTGCGCTGGAAAAACTGCTGAATAGATATTCATCAATAACAGTATGAGTATCAAAATGATTATGGTACACCGTAATTCCATCATTTGACATTACAGTGAAAAAACGGATGTTGGGTATTTGTTTAATTAAATTCCACCTGCCGAGTGATAACAAGAATTATATCTATATACACATATTTTATTTCAAATATTCTAAATGTTTCTAGATATTCATGTTTTTAATTTTTCCGTATAAGATATTAGTTTACAAATATTGGGTATCTAATAAAATTGAGAAAACAATCTATTATAAATTTGAACCTCGATGCTGAATTTTGTCTTCATTATCCATGCGTGATATACCCAATCCGGGCATGGCAAGATTTTCATTAACCATAGATTGAGCTTCAAGCACTTTATCTGGATTATTCCAATATGTTGTTGCATATACTATTGCAGTAGCTCGATTTTCTGGATCTTGTGATTTATAGATACCAGATCCTACAAAAACACCATCACATTTCATTCGCATCATCATTGCGGCATCAGCGGGTGTAGCAATACCGCCAGCTGCAAAATTAACTACTGGTAATCTTCCTAATTCTGCAACTTTTAAAGCGCTTTCATAACTTACTTTCATATCTCTTGCGAGTATAAGTAATTCTTCAGGGTTATCTTTAGCAGCTACAACATCTCTTATTCCTTTATTAACTAATCGCATATGACGAATTGCCTCACTGACATCACCTGTTCCAGCCTCTCCTTTAGTTCTGATCATTGCAGAGCCTTCTTCAATTCGTCTAATTGCTTCTCCTAGATCCCTACATCCATTTACAAAAGGAATAGTAAAAGGCCATTTCCATACATGTGATGCATCATTTGCAGGAGTTAGTACTTCCGATTCATCAATCATGTCCACTCCTAATTCTTGAAGTAAGTAGGCTTCCTGAGTATGACCAATTCTACATTTTGCCATTACAGGGATTGATATTACCTCCATTACCTCCTTTATAGCTTCAGCACTTGCCATTCGGGCGACTCCACCTCTACCACGAATATCAGCCGGTAATTGATCTAATACCATTACAGCAACAGCACCTGCATCTTCTGCAATACCAGCTTGAGTTGGATTGGTCACATCCATTACAACTCCATGTTTTACCATATTAGCAAAACCTCTTTTTAATGTAGTAGAGCCAAGTTGTATCTCGACATCCGAATACGATTTTAATGGTTCAAAATTGGAATTATTCATGTTATCATCTTCTTATTTCTTCCTATAAATTCTATCTTTAATAGATATTAATACATTGTTTGATTACTCATTGATTTGAAATCAATAATTTAAAATTTTGATTCTCAAGTAAAGTATTTTCATTATGGAATTTAATTTTAATAAAAGATCAGTTAGATTTATCGATATTATAAAATACCACAGATTGAAACTTAGATTGGGATAAATATTAGTACTCGTGATATTAAAACTGGTAAATATAGAAAGATTAGGAAGTTTGAAAGCCCTTCAGAACTACCTGACGAATATAGAAATTTATTACTGAAAATGTTATTTATTCAAGCTGATACTGAATTTGCAAGTGTAGAACAACACAGAGATTGGCAATTAGACGCCCCTACTGCTGAAGACAGATGGGTTCTTGCAAGAATTGTTGCTGATGAGGTTCGTCACGGATTAACAATGGTTAGATTACTTAGAGATTTTGGTGAAGAGGGAGATAAAGCAATTGATAAATTAATGGGAAGAAGAATGGGAGATCATACTTTAGATGCTTTTAATATTGAATTTAAGAATTGGGCTCACGTCGCTGCATTTACATGTTTTGTAGATAGAGTTGGTTTATACCAATTAGAATCTTTTGTTGAATGCTCTTATGCTCCATTAGCGAGGCAAATACCATTAATGCTCAATGAAGAACAGCTTCACATTGGTTTTGGATTAAATGCATTAAGAAAAATAATTAATCGTGATGATTATCCAGGTACTAAAGAAGATGTACAAGAAGCAGTGAACTTTTGGATACCCAGAGCTCTAGATATGTTTGGACATAAAGGAAGTAAAAACGCGGAACTAGCATTGGATATGGGTATTAAAAAATGGCAAAATGAAGAAATGAGAGAAAGATACTATAAAGAAATCGCCGGTTTATGTGAAAGTTTAGGTATTCAAACTCCAGCAATTGATTTTGATAGACGAATTTTAGACGCGTAAACCTACAATGTTTGTTTCCACTTAGGATCTCGTCTTTCTAAATAAGCAGTTATTCCTTCTTGAGCATCTGGAGATGCAAATAATCGGTTTTGTAATTCCCTCTCAAGAGTTAATCCCTCATGTAGGGACATTTGAGTACCAGAAACTACTGCTCTTTTTATCAATCCAATTGTTAATCCAGCACTTGAAGTTAATTTTTCAACATAATTTTTAAGTTTTTCTTCAAAATCAGATTCCTCAAATGCATAATTAACTAATCCAATTTGCTCTGCTTCTTCTGCTGTAATCAATTTACCAGTTATCATCATATCAATTGCACGGGAATTACCAATTAATCTGGCCAGTCTTTGGGTCCCTCCAGTACCAGGTAATACTCCTAAATTAACTTCAGGTAAACCAATTCTATATGGTTTA
>JAOUKW010000107.1 GCA_029882335.1 Candidatus Heimdallarchaeota archaeon
TATCAGCGGCGAGCGCTATTTCTAATCCACCACCTACAGCATGACCGTTAATTGCAGCAATTACTACTTTTGGAGTTTGCTCCAATCTAATTAAAGTTTCATTACCATGTAAACAAAAATTTCCCTTTGAAAATGAAGAACAGGCTTGTAAGTATTTGATTTCTGCTCCAGCACTAAATGCACCAGGATTTTTGTTTTGAATTAGAATAACAAATACTTCATCATCATATCTAGCCTCCATTATAGCTTTATCCATTTGTTGGAAAAATGCATGACTATAGGTATTCATCTTTCTTTCGTTTGTTAATTCGATTATACCAACTTTACCTTCTTTTCGATATCTAATTAATTCATGTACATCAGATTCAATATACGTAGCACCAGGAGTGCGATCAATGGATTGCTCTGTCATTAAATTATAGTTCTATTGTCTAATTAATAACTTATGTTTTTGATGGCATAGAAAGAGGTAAAAAAATTATTCATCAGCTTCCAGTAGAATAGGATCATCATCAACTTGATGCTCACGTTTTACTTCTCCTGCATAGGCTAAGATTGTCAATAATCCACCCAGTAGAAACCCTATTGTAAATGAATTACTTTGAATTGGGTCAACTTTGTTGTAAATAAATAAAATAAAAATGAAAACTGATAATGTTAAATGTTCAATAAGAAATAGTGGAATTACATGATGTAAATCCCATTCTTTACCAAAATAATGTGGAAATTCCAAAATAAAATTTATAGCTAAACCATTAATTAATCCAATAAACATAAAGTATGAGAGCTTGGAAATTGTAACAATAAAAAATTCTTGACTAATTATCCCAGCATAAACTAAATAAAATGACCAGCTATAAAAAATTAAAATAATTAATGATAATGCTAATGAAATATTCTTGAGAAAGGTTACATGATCTATTCCCTTTTGCTGAATCCAATTTGAATAATCTTTAATTATTTTCAATATTTACTTGATTTAATTAGTTAATTTTACTATTTCTAAAATAAACATTATGAAACGAGCAATTAATTGATTGATAAAATAAAACGACCAAATTAAGGTAAATAATATTGGTAATAATTGAATTGATACATAGAATATAGCAGGATTAGATGTAAAAATTCGTGTTATATAATAATTTCCAAATAAACTAAAAACAAATAAAGCTAAACTAGGAGCAATAAATAATATGTTTGACCCTCCAAATTTACTATCTAAATTCCCAGAATATTTACCTATATCATAAATACTAATCCCGATTGAACTTAGAACTGCATAAATTGAAGCTAAGTAGTAAATGTTTAAAGGAGCAGTTATAATGATATAATTTCCACCAAAAGCAAAGAGATTTTCTATTTCATTTAAATGATTTACATTACGAGAGAGTATAATTAATTGGTCATTTGTCAAGGTTGTAATAAACAAATACAAACTAATAATAGCAAATAATTGTGCAGATAGACATATCAACAAACCTATGACTTTGTATTTAGTTAATTGATCATCTTTTAATATTATTTGACCTCTAAACATAATAAAAAAGACGATAATCAAGGTCATGATTGTAAGTAAAATGACTACATCTAGCAGTGGTAGATCAGATTCAACACCTAAATCATTCCAGAATTCAATATTGATACCAAGGCTTTGATAAGATGAATTATAATTTTTTGGAGTGGAAGTAAAAATATTTAAAAATATAAAATAAAATGAAAATAACAATGAGCTTAGTAGATATAGTTTATTCCAAGATCGAATAGTCATCAATTTGTTAGATAAATATCCTGAGATCATTAATATAATTAATGTTAATAAAATATAAGTAAAAATATAATCGACTTGAGTGTTATTTGGACTTGGAATTGCAATCAATCCGATAATCCCAACTATCACTATTGATGTAATATTACGGGTGAAGACGGCGGCAATCAATAAAAATACTAAAACAGGGAATAGTATTAACTTAGTTGAAGGGATATCAATAATTAAACCAATAATTGCAATTGAAAAAGCCAATATTGAACAGATTATGGTAACTAGTAAGTTCTTGCGATCAAACACTCGATCAAGATCAAAAAATCCACCTAAATTAGATGGAGATACATCATCAATCATATTGACCCTATATGATCTTTAATTAAATAACTCTTATTGACGAATATTAATTATATGTACGTAATAGATGAATTTCTCAACAAATTAATTCATTGATCATCTTCAGCTAGTTGTTCCCAAATTTCTTTTGGAAATCGACTTTTATTTCTTTCATATTCCATTAACCATGCATGTTCAAGGTCAACATTAGCTTTGATTGCAAGTTGTAAAAATAAATTGAAAGCTTGTGCAAATTCTTCCTGTAATCCCTCTGTTTTGCCTTCATGACCTGCTCCTTTGACCTTATATTTCTCATCATATAGGAAATGTTTGATTATTTCACCTAATTCCTCGATTAAATGAGAAAAAACCTGTGTTCCGGAAAATCTCTCCCATTTTCTGGAGAGAATAAACTCTTTTTGACTTTGTTGGATTTCCCTTAGAGATGTCATATTTTACATGATATTTTATTTAATATACAACTTTCCTTTTTTTATCGTTTTAAATGAAATGTTTACATAGACTTAATTGCTAGATTTTGAAATTATGTTATAGTGGGATTGTTTAAACAAAGCAGTCAAATACCTCCTCTTGATGTTGATGACAGTTTAGCAATTGTTGTAGATCAAGTTACTAAGGTTTATTCACGAAATGATAAAACGATTAAAGCACTAAACAATGTCTCCTTTTCAGTTAAGAAGGGAGAATTTTTTTCCATTGTGGGTAGATCTGGGTCAGGGAAAACCTCCCTACTTAATATCATGGGTGCAATGGAAAAGCCTACTGAAGGAAGAATAGCAATAAATGGTAAGACTTTAACCAGTCTATCAGAAAAAGAATTGACGCAAATTAGAAGAGATGAAATTTCAACAATCTATCAGAGTTTTAATCTGATTCCAGTTTTAACAGCTTTTCAAAATGTTGAATTGCCTATGATTTTAAAGGGAATATCTAAAGAAGAAAGAAAGGAAAGGGCAATTAAACTCTTAAATTTAGTGGGATTAAAAAGTAGAATGGATCATAAGCCTGATGAGTTATCAGGCGGAGAAATGCAAAGAGTAACCATTGCAAGGGCGCTTTCAAATCAACCAAGTATTATTTTAGCTGATGAACCTACTGGGTCACTTGATGAAGAAATTGGGCATGATATTATCAATCTTTTAGAAGGAATTAATCGTGACCTTGGAACAACTCTAATTATGGTAACACATGATAATAATTTATCAAAAAGAGCGGATAGAATTCTCAAAATAAAGGAATCACAAATAGAAGAAATTATTCCTGGTGACGGAGAATTAATTCGTAAAAATGAATTATCTTCAAGACAAACCAAGGAATTATCATATTATTGATTAGACAGTAATAGTTCCAAATAAATTAAATTCAGGCTTAGAAGGAAAAAAAAGAAACCAACTATCATAAAAATCCACTTAATTGGTTATTTTTACCATAAACAAATAAATTCCATTTATCTAAGATAAGGGTAAGTTTTTCCTATACTATAATACAAACCTATCTGATTAATTAAGTAACCTTAAAAGGATAGACAGTCCTGTTTAATTAGTAGATAAGTAGGTGAACTTGTTTGGGTGCAGTAGGTACTATGTTAGGAGCTTTTATGGCCATGGGCGGTATATTTTTATCATATTGGGTAGCATTTGAATTCACAGACAAATATGTTGCTCTATTACTATTCTTACTATTTGGAGTACTTGGTGGTCTTTCATTAGGTGCATTAAATAGTAGAAAGGCAAAAACTCAGGCAAAATATAAAAACGAATATATTGCATATGCAGGAATGTTTTTTGCAGCAACTGTATTATTAGCAGTATATCACTTTGTATTTGATGATTTAGCCAAAATAACGGCAAAAATCCCTGTAGGATCTGGATATGAACCATCAATGGTACTTGTTAATTCATTTCTTTCAGGCATTTTAACTCAACTTGGATTAGGTTTAGTCATTGCAAATTCCCTAGCAGAAAATTAATGCATTTTACACAATAATTTATAGATTTCACGAATTAGTTTTATGGGTATAATACCTATGATATAAAGAGTATTGTGACAAGAACAAGTTATACATTAAACAGTGCCCATCTTCCATATATGTTTCTTATGATGGGGTTGATTATATTTATCATTTATTCTATGCTATCTGCGGTTGTAGGTGCAGATTTTATGAAAATATTGCAAATATTTATTTTAATATTTATAATATGTTTAATTGTAATCACTTTGTCTCTAATTAAGAAGGAAGAAAGGAAAAAAACAAAAATAGAAGATTACTCACTTAGGAAATAATTAAGAACTTCCAGCAAGAACACTGCCTTCTGGATATCTAATAACTTTTACTTTGGATATTTCTAATATTTTAATGGGAAATACCTCCTCTGCTATTGGACGTAATTCCTCTCTTAGATCATATGAAACAATTTTATTTACAAAATGGCCGAAAGTTGATTCAGCGGCAATTTCCTCTAATTTCTTCAAAATAGCCATTCTTATTTCTTTTTTAGTACTATGTGCAGCTCTAAATGGAGTAACAACAAATGTAGTAACACGTAATTTGGATTTATCCTGTAATGTAAGATTAAATATTCCCTCAACCTGTGAACGATGATTTCGGATTTGGGATCTTCGATAATCCCTACTTAATTCTTGTTGCCAAAATTCAGAGTGTGCAACATTACCTGTTACTGTGGTCATTTTAAATGTTAAATGATAATTTAAATCATGGAATGAATCAGTTAAATCCATTAACGATACTTTCAATGTTCTACCTACAATATGATTAATATCAGATGCGGGAGTGGAACCCAATGATTTATCACCAATATATGTTGGTGTTTTTACTTCAAACCATAGCTTATTCTTCCATTTCTCAGCTCCAGTATTTGCTGATTTTCTTTTTCTTCTTCTTACACTCATATTTTAAACCTGTTTGAATTCTTGAGTAATCTATATCTAGATTTACTTTTCTATTTTTTAAAAGCATAGATGTGAAACTTCAATTTATTAAAAGAATGAAAAAAGGATTGATCTAAACTCCTAATAAAATATTAGTAATCTAATTATTTTGCTGTAATAAAAAATTCAATACCAGATTCATAGACTTTCCTCGATGAGATATTTCATTTTTCAGGGAAATTTCCATCTCTGCGTAAGTTTTGTTATCTTCATTTAATGGATGAATAGGAATAAAGATAGGATCAAAACCAAATCCATGACTACCGGTAACTGAATCAGCAATTAGACCTTGTTGAATACCTTCAAAGATGTACACATTACCATTAAAATTTAGCGCAATAACTGATGTAAATTTTGCTTTCTTATCCTTTAATTGAGATGTAAGACTCAATATACCTTGTAAACCAATAGTTCTGTAGATGTATGAAGAATACGGACCCGGAAATTCATTCAATCCATCAATCGATAGCCCAGAATCCTCAATAAGAAAGTTACCATTTGTGTAAGACATCAAAGCTCCAATAGATGAATAGGCAATATCTTTAAAGGTATCTGCCTGAAATTCACCATAAGATTTTTGAAGAAATTGTACCTCAATTCCATGTACTGCAAATTTATCCTTTATCTCTTCATATTTATGCATATTAGATGATATAAATTGTAATATTTTGTTTGATGAATTTTTCATATTTATTGATTATCCCGTTATTTTTAATACTTTCATATATATCTAATGAAAATTCGAAAACAATTAATGCAAAAACGTTATCTAATTGTAAGTGAGTATATTGGATTAGACTAAATTTAATTGTAAAAGGTAAATCATAAAATTGTGTTTTAAACATTAATTTGACCCATTAATTTAAGTAAGAAAATATTGAGTCGATGTTAATGCATTCAAGTGGAAATTAATTATGTTATAATAAAAACATTAATTTTCTCCTGAATATCTAATAAAAGTGAAATAACAGTGGCAAAAGAATACTTTCTCAAAATGTCAATTTGTGGTGAAGGAGCTGTTGGAAAAACTTCACTAAAAAATCGTTTCCAAAATAAAGGTTTCAGATCTGAGCATTTGATGACAATTGGTGCTGATTTCGTTAGCCACAAACATGAAGTTGATGGCAATCAAACAACATTTCAATTATGGGATATGGCTGGTCAGTCTCAATTTAAAGCAGTACGACCAAGATTCTTTCGAGGAAGTGTTGCGGGTTTAATGGTTTATGATGTAACTAGACCGGATACATTTAAGAAACTTACTAACTGGATTCAAGAATTATGGAATAATAATGGAAGGGGCTATGTACCAATTATCATTGTTGGAAACAAAGCGGATTTACGCGATAAAAATTCAGTTTCAATTGAAACTGGAGAAGCTTATGCCAAAAAAATTACTGAAATGACAGAAAAAAAGGGATTCAGCGTTAAACATATTGAAACATCTGCAAAAACAGGTCTCAATGTAAATGATGCTTTTGAACAATTGGCAAGACAAATTTATGAAGGATTAGAAAAGGGAACAATGAAGTTGGATTAATCTCTTAAGAGAAGTAGATCCATTGTAATATAGATGTTAGACTGTTCAAAGTACAAGTTTTAATTTAAAGTATAAGAATCTGCCAAATTGGTTAGTAAATAAATGACTTTTAGTTATTAAAGAAACAATATTGATAATTATCTCTGGTTCTGGAATGTTTCTATGTAAACAGGTCTGAGATGTTATAAATCTTATAAATAAACCAAATAGTTATTAGTTTCTGCGTAACTAGGTAATTAAGTTACTATGTCTGCTAAATTTAATAGACAATAGAAGATTGAAGAATTATTGGCAAAGATTTATCTTGATACTAAAACAAAAATTAGTAAGAAGGAATTACTTTAATTCATTTTTGATCTTCATTATGAAAATTTTGAACTTTTATTAGAAAATATAAGATCTTTATTCAATAAAGATTATCTTTAAAAGAGAAATGAGTTTATTGATAAGTATTCAGGAAATATGACATCAAAAGACGATGTAATAGATCCCAAATCTATATGGATTAGACATGTAATTAAGTTTCTTGGGTATCTCAAATTTTAATGGAAATTCTACTAAATATCTATCAGATGCTTTGATCTATTATCTAATTATGAGTTTAAATGAATAAAGATTTTTTTCTAAAATGTCTTGTCAATCGATTATAAATACTTTTTAGGTGTATATTTGTAAACTTACCTACTTATGTTTAATGTAAAGAAATCACATTGTATATTCATAAATTCAAAAAGATAAAGTAGTATTTACTTGAACAAGCTCAAAGAAGATATTTTTTGTATATTGTATCCAATTTCCTTACAGAATAAAATTGATTGATTAGTTAACAATTACTTTTATGGTCAATATTTACCATTATACGGAATTTATTTACATAAATTTAAAAATTTAATATTGAAAAATACATCAAGGAGAGATTGAGCGATTTTGGAGGATGATATAAGTAATTACAAAGCAAAATCTCAAAAAAATCCGATGGATCCAATCATTTACGTTAATTGGGGAGAAGAATTGAATATACAAGGGAAATATGAACATGCTCTCAAAAAATATCAAAAAGCGATAGAATTAGATCCTGAGTTTACGAATGCATATTATAACTGTGGGATTGTATTACAAAAATTAGGGAGATATGAAGAAGCTATTGAAAAATATGAGAAATCAATTGAATTAGATCCAAAGCATACAAATGCATATTTCAACTGGGCATACATATTAGATGATTTAGGAAGATATGAAGATGCTTTAGAAAAATATCAAAAAGCTATAGAATTAGATCCTGAATATTTAGATGCATATTATAATTGGGGAGGTACCTTTTTTAATTTAGGGAGATATGAAGAGGCTATTGAAAAATACGAAAGTGTAATAGAATTAGATCCTAATTATTTAGATGCATATTACAATTGTGCATACTTATTAGACGAGATAGGGAGATATGAAGAGGCTATTGAAAAATATCAAAAAGTAATTGAAATTGATCCTAAATATACTAATGCATATTACAATTGGGCATGCATATTAGACGAGATAGGAAAATATGAAGAAGCTATTGAAAAATATCAAAAAGTAATTGAAATTGATCCTGAAAATTTAGAAGCGTACAATAATTGGGGTAATGCCTTATTTAATTTGGAGAGATTTGAAGAGGCTTTAGAAATTTTTCAAAAAATAATAGAATTAGATCCTGAATATGTTGATGCATATAATAATTGGGGTAATATGTTGAATGAACTAGGAAGATTAGACGAAGCTATTGAAAAATATCAAAAACTAATAGAATTAGATCCTGAATATTTAAAAGCATATTACAACTGGGGAAATATATTAAATAAACAAGGGAGATATGAAGAGGCTATTGATAAATACAAAAGAGTATTAGAAATAGATGAAGGATATGTTAAAGTATTTATTAACTATGGTATTGTATTGAAGAAATTAGGAAGATATGATGAGGCAATTAAAAGATATCAAAAGGCAATAGAAATAGATCCAAAATATACAAAAGCATATTACAATTGGGGATGCTTATTAGATGAGCTAGGGAGATATGACGATGCTAAATTCATATTTGAAAAACTACTTGAAATATATCCAGATCATGTAGAAGTTAGAAATTTACTAGAGAAGATTAAAAACAAGTGGGAATAATTATTGAAAAGTTTAATTAGACAATGTATGAAGATTATTTTAAATATTCAAATTAAAAATATGTTATGTAAGCACCTTGGTATTAACTATTAATATCAATTAAATTACAAATGGTATAATCCTTTGACATAATTTCTTTTCAAAGATCAATCGTCATATAATAGTAATAATCCAAATCTTTTTCCATTTCTTCAATGTGGTTAAAATTAATTTGATTATTATTTAACATACCTAAAGGTATTATCGAGTTATTAAATATAGTATACTAGAAATTTCCCATAAGGTGTTAATTCGCATATAAATCTTTTAAGATGATGTAAACTGCTTTTGTAATTTGAATATCTTGTACAGCCACACCAGTTAGATCTGCAACAGTGATATCATCTAATTTTCGCTTCCACTCTGTATCAGTAATCAGATTACCCAATTCAATTATATTTTCAACCTTATCATCATTAATCACCCCTGACTTAATTGCCTGATATACTTCTCCTCTGCTTTTACATTGACTCAAACTATCCACAACAACGAAATCTGCGATAGATAAGATATTTTCATCTAGTTCTTGTTTCTCAACGGTATCCGAGCCAAGGGCTGTAATATGAGTACCGTTTCTTATTGACCCTGATTTTATCAAAGGACTCTTTGCGGACGTGCAAGTTATTATCAAGTTACATTGTTGGGTAAGTAAATCCATATCTTGAGTTATAGTAATATGGTAGCCATATTCTTCCATTTCTTTCTTGTATTGTACCAAATTCTCGAGATTTCTTCCCCAGACGATAACTTCATTACAATCCACAATACCTCTCAGGTAAAGTAATTGTAATCTAGCCTGAATTCCAGTTCCCACAATACCGATTTTTGAAATTATTTTAGGGGCAAGATATTTGGCTACAACAGCACCTGCTGCTGCAGTACGAATATTTGTCAAGTAACCTTTATCTAATAGAATGGAAATTAATTCACCTGTTTTTTGAGAAAATAACAACATTAAACCATTCATTGGAGATAAGTTCATGATATAATTATTGGGAAACCCAGAAGCAATTTTAATAACATAATAATCATCATTTTTGATATAACCATATTTTATATGTGCTTCGCCAGGTGGGTTCTCAAATAATAACTCTCCAACAGGTGGTACTACAGTTTTACCCTGTGAATATTCAATAAATCCCTGTTCAATTGCCTCAATTGGATCTAATTGTTGTAATGCTTGTTTGATTTGGTTTAAATGATATATTTCTGTCACAAAATTACCTCTACTAATTCAATCTTAACTAATAATGATATTGAATTTTTTGTTTATCAAACTTATTTATAAGAGATTTTTCTATTTTTAATTGTGCTATGATATTGAATTCATAAGAAATTTTGGTCTTTCTAAAATATCTATTATAGTTATAAATAGTAATTATATTCATTTCACGGAATGTTAAAATTCATGTCAGTAAAATTTTAACTAAAGACGTTTTAAAGATTGTTTTTTATAATATAATCTTCCAAAAACCACCAAAATAGCTATGGTAGTAATAATGATGATAGTCAAATAGTTTTTTTTAGGTAATTCCAAAGTTAAAATACAAATTAATTCTTTTGTAATGATATCATAAACATGAATTTCATTGTTAGTAGAAAAAGCAATATAATTGCTATTAGGACTTATTTGGGCTTTTGAGTTTTCAATTACAAATTCATGGATTAACTTACCAGTATTTGAATCATATAATAAATGAGTATTTCCTTCAGTATGTAAGATATAATTTGTGTTTTCACTCCAAATAACATTAGAAAGAGAGTTAGCCTCTAATTCAATTTCGTTTCCCAATGTATCAAAGATATAGTATGTACCATTTTTTATTCCTAATAATTTTAATGTTTCCCCATACCATTTACCATTAATCACATCAAAATCATGATCCATGATTTCATAATTATTTATATCATCAAAATTATAAAACTTTAAAGTTCTTGGACTATCGATTGAGACAGCCTTACTATCATCATCCTTCCAAATTAAAGATTTAGCTTCATCAAAATTTAATTCAGTTATATTTAATGTCTTTGCAGTTTCCTCATAAGCATTAATCATTTCTATTGTTGAGTTTAATATATATCTCCTTCCAGTGGTTTCATGAAAGGTCATAGTATTTAATTTATAGATAACAAATTTACCTAAATTCGATAAGGTTAACAATTCTATATCATAAAATAAATCTTGTAGAAAGTTTGTTGAAATCGCATGTCTACTTCTCTCATTAGTTTGATCTATATAATATAATTC